>NZ_WTLC01000039.1:0-48061 GCF_011378875.1 Pseudoalteromonas sp. Z9A5 | reverse complement strand
CTCTGCTTTTGGGATAGATAGTGGTTTGGCGATTACTATCAGATCAAATTCAGAGCATGTTTTCAAGTTTTATTCCTTAAGATCCAACCTATGAAGCCTTGCTACATAGATTTGCTCTTGTAGTAAGGCTTTGTCGTTTAAGTCACTGTGCTTGTTAGAGTTGAATTGCCCGCCAGTGCTCATTATAAAAACGGTGCATTGTTTCGATTCGTATTATCCCACCAGCATAATCACACTGATATCAACTTTATCGTTTATTTATATTTACGTATTTATAAACTGGTACAGCCTTTGCTTTATTAGCTAAATTAGCCACTTTAATTACAACAGACTCAAATAACTGAGTATTTTAAACTCATGTACGCAGTTTAATTACAATTTTGCGTAGTTTTTACATGTTTAAAATACTCATTTGTAACGTCTCAGGTAAAGGAAATTACAATGAGCTCTTTTTCTAATGTATCACACAGTAAATGGTTTAATTCTATAGTGGTAATTATATTATTGCTTGTTATTGCCAGAATAGCGGCTCCTTACGGGGTACAACAGTATGTAAATTATCAGCTAAAACATACTCAAGGGATTACTGGGCATGTAGGTGACGTAGATTTATTTCTATATCGAGGGGCTTATGCCATTGATGATGTAGAAATTTATGCTGTTAATGCAACCTCATCCCCAAAACCATTACTTGCAGTACAAACACTCGATTTTTCACTTGCATGGTCGGCGCTTTTTAAAGGTAATTTAGTAACAAACATGGCGTTTACGCGTCCTGAAATAGTTATTTACGATAAAGACCCAAGTACAGTAGAGCAAAATAAACAAGTTAAAGACGAAACAACATGGGTAGGGCTTGCTAATAATTTAGTGTTGTTTTCTATCGATACACTAACTATAAAGCAAGGAAAGCTAACCTTAGTTAATTCAACTAACAGCGGTGAAAAACCAACTTTTATATCAAATATTAATGCCGAAATTAAAAATATTACCAATGCTCAAAACTTATCAAAAACACTTGTGACTACTTTAAATGTTGAGGGAGCATTAATGGGCGAGGCAGCCTTAAAACTTAATGGCAAACTTGATCCCTTTAGTAAACAGGCTAATTTTGACTTAAATGCAGAGGTGCAGCGTTTTTCAGTTAAAAACCTCGATACTGTATTTAAAGTGTATACACCGTTTGATATTGAAGCGGGTGGCATTGATGGCGCTATGGAATTGGTGGCTAAAAATAATAATTTAAATGGCTATGTAAAAGCGGGTGTTCAAAACTTGAGTGTTTTTTCTTGGCGAGAAGATATAGAAAAAGATGATGATGGGGTGTTTACAGCAATATTTGAAGGCAGCGTTGATTTGCTAAGTACCATACTAGAAAACGATGAATCTAAGCTTGTAGCTGCGCGCATCCCTATAAATGGGCAACTCGACAACGCAGATGTGTCGACTATTGAGGCTGTTACTTCAGTATTAAAAAATGCATTTTTTGATGCCTTTAAAATGAAAGTCGATAACGTCATATCTTTTGAAGATACGAATAACGAATCTACAAATGATGAGTGAAATGAAGGTGCTTTGTAATACTTATAAGTTAACGTTTAGCCCTAATTACACCCACTTTTAAATATAAGTGGGTGCTTTAATATTGGTTATGCACATTATTCTTTGCGGTTACTCAATAACTCTTTTAACTCTGCAATTTGAGCTTGTAGTTCGCTTACTTGGCCTTGTGTTGCAGGGAGTGACTCGTTATCTGCAAGTTCTTCTCGGGCATTACGATGCTCTTCGCTCATTACTTCAAGTATTGCGCCTACCATCATATTTAAAAATACAAATGCGGTTAAAAATATAAAGGTTAAATAGTAAATCCAACTTAAATCATATACCGCCATTGTTTCGTACATTATGTCGGTCCAATCTTCAAATGTGGCTATTCTAAATAATGTAAGCATTGATATAGATACATCTTGCCAAAGCACGGGGTTTATTTCAGCAAACATCATGCTACCCATTGCGGCGTAAATGTAAAAAATAACAAACATTAAAAGTGCTATATAACCCATTTGCGGAATTGCTTTAAACAATGAATTAACTAATAAGCGCAGCTCTGGGATCATAGACACCAATCGCAATACTCTAAATATGCGAAGTAATCGCGCAATTAACATGGTAGAGCCTGCCGCAGGGTATAAACTACCTAACACTATAATGGTGTCGAATATATTCCACCCTTTAGAAAAGAAATCTTTTATACCTTTACTTGCAACAAAGCGAATAGCTAATTCAATCAAAAAGAATGCCGTTATGCCTATATCCATCCAATTTAGAGCAAGTTCTACCGTTGGATGTAGTGAGTAGGTATGTGCGCCTACAGTCAAAGCAGAAACAATTATTACAGCTATAACAAATGATTGAAATATCTTGCTTTTGTCTATACGCTGAAACAACCTTTGCAACTGCGACATCATAATAGTGGGTCCTGTGAGGAATAAGATTTTATGGTGCTAATATACAATAACATTGTAATAATTTAACGTTTTTTCGATATAGAAAGTGTAAGGAAGTTAATGTTTATCAATAAACTAAAAAATAGTGCATTACTTATTGTTGGGTTGTGTGTTTTAGCCGCTTGTAGCTCTGAAACCCGCTTTCATGAAGTTCAATCGGCACGTCTTGATGAGTGCAATTATAAAGCAGACAAAGAATATTATGAATGTTTAGATAATCAAGATTCCAATTATGAAGAATTTAAAAAACAGCAACAAGCAGATACCAAATAAGTAGCATTATTATTTATGACTAAAACTCAAAAACTACGAGATAAACAAATTCGCTTAGCGCTAACTGTTGCGTGCGAAACAATAAAAGAAACAGTATTTGGCTTTGATTACCTAACGCATACGGTCGATTTAAATAATGAAGCCAGCACATTAAAAGTTATGTGCTACTTTAGCGACGAAATTGCGCTTGAAAATGCAAAACCACAACTCGGCGACTTAGCGGATATAATACTTAAGCAACTCGCAAGTATTAAATTGAATGTAAAACCAGCACACATCTCATTTTTAGCCAATTAACAGCGGTTTAGTTGGTATGACATCACATGGACGTTATAATTAGATAAATTATTTTTAGGGTTTAAATTATGGCTGTTCCTACGCGTTCGCAAATTTCACCAGGCACAACAGTAAATATTGTATTAAAAGAAGATCAACGCAGCGGTACATTGACCGAAGGTGTTGTTGAACGTCTTTTAACTAAATCGCCTAATCACCCACACGGTATTAAAGTTCGTTTAGAAGATGGTCAAGTTGGCCGAGTGAAAGAGATTTTATAATGGCAGCATTAACAGAGCATGCTTTTTGGGATTTAGTAACCGCTCCTGAGTTAGGACTCGATCCGCAAAGTGTAAGCGACAATTTAAAAAGTAAATTAACAGATTTAACCGACCAACAACTTATAGAGTTTGATAAGTATTTTGGTATAAGCATGCGTAAATGTTTTACGTGGGACTTATTTGGCGCAGCCTTTGTTATGGCTGGCTGTAACGATGATTATGGCTTTAGTGAATTTAGATGTTGGTTGATTTCGCGCGGTAAAACAGTGTTCGAAAACGCCTTACTCAATGCCGACTCAATTGCACAGTGTTCACCTGTTTATTTTTTAAATGAACAGCCTTATCCGTATATTGATGAATACGATTTAATCGCAGGCTTGTTATACGAAGAACGTAACGATGACGAACTGCCGTTTATTCCATCAGGAAGCGACGAGCCTCAAGGTAAGCGATTTAAAGACAAACCTAAGTTTTTAAAGTTAAGTTATCCTTTATTATTTGCAAAATATTGGCAGTAATTTGTATTTAATCGTTTTGTTGTTTAGGTACGTATTTAATAGCGCACTTAACAACAAAATGATTAGTTGTAGTATCTAATCGCTGTAGCACGACTTCTCTCCTTTTATAGTAAATCTCTGTTATAGTTGTAAAAAGTTAAGTAGCTAAGCATTTTTCGCTTGTCTAACACATTAACTCTCGAGGATACACACACGCAATGAAATATATAACATTTGCTTTGCTAGCAATTACATTTACAAGTGCCTACGCTTTTAGTGAGCCAAGTAATAAAACGCGTTTTATTCCTCTTTTAAAAACTAAATTAGGTGCTTATGAGGTTGTGTCGGCTAACTCGGCTTTGTGCGTTAATAGCCGTTTAAGCTTACAAGATGAAAAAAATGCTTCAGCGGGATTTAAATTAGGTAACGAAATTATTTTTGGACCTTTACATAACGGAACACAAACCACTAAAAAACCTAACTTTTGTTTTATTACGAGTTCATTAAAATATAAAAGTGATGGTCTTGAGAATAGTTTAAGAATGAGTCGTTGTGAAAATCTTGCCAACGAAAAAATAATAAATCAAAGTATTAAATTTTTACCTAATAATGTCATTACATACACGTTAAGTGAACCAAGTGTAGAGTGTACATTTAAGCAAACAGATATCGGTAAATAAACATTAGCCATTTAAGTTGCTCTATTAGCTAATTAAGCTAATAGACGTTACTAAGCTGGCTAATGGCTACTCACGTTACTCGCAGTGTATTTTGGGTATGTCGCGCCAGCGAGTTGTGTACTGAGGTGATAAAAAAGCTCTGTTCATATGCCAACGATCATTTAACTTACTGCTTGCTAAGCTAAGCATTCCTTTTCCATAACGTTTATTAACCGCATCTAGGCAGTTCATTAGTTGTGGATTGTCATTGCATTTATTAAACAAATCATCTTGTTGAAATTGCTGCGAAGTAAGCTCTAAAGCACCTACACCGCATTTGTAAAAGCGCACTGCCGGTTGGTATATTTGCCCAAACACTTCTGAAATTGCATTTGCCATAACGCAGGTATCGTTAGTAGGATTAGTAAATTTATACACAAACGATTTTTTATAAAAAATGTTCTCGTGAGAGGAGCTTGCAGCAAATATATAAAGCTGATTTGTTAAAGACTTTTGTGCCCTCAGTTTACTGCCTACAATTGTTACGTGATTAATAAGCGCTGTTTTGAGTGCCGTGAGCTCGCATATCCGTTCTCCAAAACTACGAGTCGAAAATATTTCACGTTTATCTTGTCTTACATCATCCCAGTTTAAGCATGTTTCGCCGTTAAGCTCTCTTACTGTACGCTCTACTACTACACTAAAAGTGCGGCGCATAGCACTAGGGTTTTGCTGTGCTAATTGCCATGCCGTATGTATGTTCATTATTTTAAGTTTTTTAGCTAAGCGTTTACCTATGCCCCATACATCTTGGCAACTCATTCTTTGTAAAATAGCTTGTCTAGATCCCTCTGTGTCTATAACAGCAACTCCATTAAAGCCAGACAACTTTTTAGCGGCATGATTAGCTGCTTTTGCAAGCGTTGGGGTAACCCCAAAACCCACGCCTACAGGTAGCTTGGTTTCTCGCCATACAGTACGCCTTATTGTATGACCGTAGTCGTACCAACTACTTATAAGTGGTGTATAACTATTAAAATGTAAAAACGATTCGTCAATACTATACACGTGTTGAGTATCGCAAAAGCGAGCAATTACGTTCATCATTCTATCGCTTAAATTGGCATATAGTTCGTAGTTACTAGAGCGAACAATTACGTTATTTTGCTCAAGCAAATGCTTCACTTTAAAGTAAGGACCAAATTTAGGAATATTTAAACGTTTTGCAATAGGGCATACCGCACATACACACCCATCGTTATTTGTAAGTACAACAACAGGTTTAGAACGAATAGCAGGATCAAAAACCTTTTCGGCGCTGGCATAAAAAGACACCGCATCAACTAAGGCATACATGAAAGTAACTCGGGGTTTTGTCTGTGTAATCTAATAGATAAACTAACCACGCCTTCAAGCTGAAACTCATCACTGGGTGTAAGTTGCACTGGTTTATATAAAGGGGATGCCGATAAAAGCCGTGCATTGGTTTTATCAAGTAACTTACATACAAATAAGCCATTTAAATTAGCAACAATTACATCACCATCTTTAGCTTGCTCTGCACGGTCTACTAATAATAAGTCACCCTGAAAAATCCCCACTTCTTGCATAGAGCTGCCAGAAGCAACCCCAATAAAGGTCGCATCAGGGTGCTTAATTAATAATTCATCAAGCGATACACCAAGCTCGCTATATTGTGCAGCGGGAGATTCAAATCCACATACACCGGCTTCTATATAAATAGGAATAACAAACATAAAGGTCAACCAAAACGCATATACTGTATAAGTGTACAGTATATGCGTTTTGTTTAACTTATGCCAAGTAATGCATTAAAGATCATTGCATGTTTTTGATCATTTTTTTTGCAGTGTCTAAAAAGTCATTGATTTGTTGAGGGTTTAAATTTTTACACATTTGCTCGTTAACACATTGCTCTGCATTTAGTAATTTATCAAAAAGTGCTGTGCCTTGAGAGGTGAACGATAAAATAAAACAGCGTTTGTCTTGCTCACTCGCGCATTTATTTATTAGATTTAAAGCTATTAACTCCTTAACCAAACGTGCTATTTGTGCTTTATCACGTTGAGTTTTGGTCACAATGTCGTTTGCTGTGCAGTTACTAGTAGCAGCAATAATATGCAAGCAACGTACATGCATTGCGTTTAGCTCAAGCTCACTGGCATTAATGGCTTCACGTATTGTTACACGGTAGTTTTGCATTAATACAAAAAGTGTATTGGCAAGAGAAGAGTTCATATTAAATCCATAATGGTTGACAATGTCAATTAAATTGCTATAGTTGATTTTATCAACCAATGGGGCGTTGTGCAATGTCTGCTTTTAGCAGCTTATTATTTAAATCCAAGTTTTGTAAAACGAGGTAATACATGAGCAAACAAATTCGCAAAGCTAACGTGTTAAGTACAAAGCAAATTACACCGCATTTACAGCGTATAGTGCTAGGCTCTGATGAGTTTAAAGGTTTATCAACAAGCTATATTGGAAACTACGTAAAAGTGTTGATCCCCAACGATCATAAAATAGATTTAGACATAAAAACGGCATGTATGCGTTCTTATACTATTAGAGACATAAACCTAAACAACGGCGCTATAACACTCGATTTTGTTATAAATATGCACCAAGGTCCTGCAACACAATGGGCGCAATCAGTAAAAGTAGGTGACGGGGTGGCTATAGCTGGTCCTGGACCTAAAAAACTTGATAACTATGACCACGGTCATTATGTACTATTGGGCGATTTAACCTCAGTAAATGCAATTAAAGCGTATTTACAACTACTGCCAAAAGCCGCCAACATTGATGCGTTTATACATGTACCCACAGCGAAAGATATTATAAGTTTAAACACAACGCGTAACGTAAATTGGTTAGTTACCAGCACTCCCGACAAAAGCATGCTAAATGCATTAAGTAACTTAGAAATAAGCGAACAACCTCCTATTGTATTTATGGCATTAGAAGCAGGGCTTGTACGTAAAGTTAAAACACAATTAGATGAACGCTTTTCTATACCGCGATGTAACATAGTTTCATCGGGATATTGGAAAAAAGGGCTTAACTCAGAACGCTACAAGCAACTACGCCAGCGCGATGCTGAACTGGCTCGAATATCTTAGAGCTAAATAACATATGCATATTTACTTTTATACACTCAAGTAACTTGAATTGATCTCATAGCAGTCCCATTTAAGTGTTTTATACTAATAACATATTATTAGTATGCATTTTTAGGAGCTGCTATTTTGTTAACTAATATTCCCTTTTCTTTATTAGAGCTTGCACCAATGCCTCAAGGGGCAACGGTATCCAATACCTTACATAAAACTACCAAATATGCACAAAGAGCCGACGAGTTAGGTTTTAATCGTTTTTGGCTTGCAGAACATCATAATATGCCAGGTATTATATGCGCCGCCACGTCTATCTTAGTTGGGCATATTGCCGGCAATACTGAAAAAATACGTGTTGGTTCGGGCGGTATTATGTTGCCAAACCATTCAACATTAGTTGTTGCTGAGCAATTTGGTACATTAGAGAGTTTATACCCAGGAAGAATTGATTTAGGACTTGGTCGTGCCCCTGGCAGTGACCAAGTAACAAGCCGTGCATTAAATAGTGACATGAGCCGCGCCGAACGCTTTCCTCAAGAAGTAAGCGAACTACAAACATTGTTAGGTCCTTATAATGGCACGCACCCAATACGCGCTATTCCTGGTGAGAACACAAACGTACCTATTTGGTTATTAGGTTCAAGTTTATTTAGCGCGCAACTTGCAGCGCAAAAAGGGTTACCGTATGTATTTGCAGGGCATTTTGCACCGCGCTTTGTACACGACGCAATAGCGCTGTATAAACGCGAGTTTAAAGCATCAAGCGTACTTGATAAGCCATACGTCATGCTTGCACTGCCTTTAGTGGCAGCAGACACTGACGATGAAGCGCAGCACTTATCTACAACGTCAAAGCAACGTGTTTTAGCTTTAATTAGAGGCAAAGAGCTGTGGTTAAAACCACCTGTAGATACAATGGATGGTTTATGGAGCGAGCAAGAACGCGCTCATGTAGAAAACTTTTTAAGCTTAAGTGTAACCGGCGGTCATGTAAGTATTAAACACAAGTTAGAAATGATCGTAAAACAACTCGAAGTTGATGAGTTTATATTTACTAACGACTTATTTGATGAAGAAAAACGCCATCGTGCCCTCGAAATATTAATGGAAATAAAGCATTAGCATATAGTTAGTTAAGCAAGCGTACACCTTGTCTTTGTTAAGGTTGCAGGCATCAATAAAGAACATTCATTTTATACATTGAATTGATTTATGTGATGTCTGTAAAATTGAAAAACCAGTCTTTTGAAAGAGTAATTAACTTATATTAAGTCAATTTATCGACCATATAGCGTTCTATTTTATCAATCGAACTGATTTAAACAATCAATTTTAAGATATTACTTTTATTTATTACACTGTATGTATTAAACCAAACATCATTAAATAAAGGTAGGTTCACCGTGAAGTCTCTAAACACCGCAACAGCTAATTCAGTTAATCAAACAGCGCAGCCAAAAGTTGCTCTGATTGCTGAAGGTGGCGGGCAACGAGGAATCTTCACGGCAGGCGTACTTGATGCTTGGTTAGAGCAAGAATACGACCCATTCGACTTATTTATTGGCACCTCTGCCGGTTCTCAAAATTTAACCAGCTATTTAGCGCGTCAAAAAGGCTATGCAAAGCGTCTAATTAGAGGGTTGTCTCGTAATAAACGATTTTTTCAATTAGGTCGTGGTTTGGTGGGTAAACACATAGTCGACTTAGATTGGTACTTTGACAAAACCACCGAAGTAAACAGAGCTATTGATTTCAAAACGGCTAAAACCAGTTTAGGTGATCGTGAATTACTTATTACGGCTACTAATGCACGAGACAGAAAAGCGTACTTTTTATCGCCAACAGGCGAAAGCCAGCAATGGCGTGAGCTGCTAAAAGCGTCAAGTGCACTGCCATTTTTGTATAAACAAGGCGTAAAATTAACACCTTGGTTAGATGCAAAAGCAGCTAACGAAACACACCTAGCTGAAGATCAAAATCAAAGCGATTTTTATCTCGATGGTGGTTTAGCTGCACCTTTACCCGTTCGTGAAGCGTACAACCGTGGCGCACGAAAAATTGTTGTAATAAGAACGGTAGATGCTAATTTTCAGGCGCAGTCTGCATGGGTTCAAAAGCTAAGAACCTTTGCTATTGCATCAGGTTATTGCCCAAAAACATTAGACTACCTAATACAACACGAACAAGCTTATTTAGACGAGCTTAACTTTATTGCTAATCCTCCTGATGATGTAGAAATAATACAAATATTTGCAGACGAAAAGCTGCACAGTAAATTATTAGGCAGTTCGAATGACGACTTACGTTTTGATCATAAACTAGGGTTAGATGCAGGGCGCTCATACTTAGCAATCCAAAATTTACAGGTTAACAGTAATAACCACTACGGTGCTACTACACAATACAGCTATAACTAAGCTGTAAATCAACAGCCAAATTTTAAATATAATTAATAAATAGCGCATACCCTTATGCGCTATTTTTTTGTTATTAATTACTCTTATTACGCCTAACCGCATTAAAATAAAAAGCGGTTACACCCCTCATACACAAAACAAAAATACTGAATCTTAAAAGATATTATTGATTTTTTAACTAATCAATATAAAGTGTAATTATGATTTATTATTCACATTTAAAGAAATAAAATTCATAGTTAAAGTGGGTTTTATCACTGATCAATAAACACCCAAGCACGCTTCACTATAAGGCAAAGTCAATTTTAAAAGCGATTATGGCTTAATGTTTATCGACTTGCTAAATAGCGCGATATGGCACAGTTTAAATGGGTGCTTATATAGAGAAAAAGTATAAAAATAAAAGGGATTAGTAATGTTCGATATCGTAGTGAAAAGTGTAAATGACCTCTTGTGGGGAAAGGGTCAGGTACTTATTTATATTTTACTCTTTACCGGTATTTGGTTTTCTGTGCGTTTAAAAGGCATCCAAATATTTAAATTTAAGCATATGTTTAGCTTACTTAAAGGCAGTAGCAAATGTAAAAAAGACGACATTTCATCATTCCAAGCCCTTTGCACAGGGTTATGCGCCCGTGTAGGTACCGGTAATTTAGCTGGTGTAGCGGTTGCAATTTCTCTTGGTGGTAGCGGCGCAATATTTTGGATGTGGGTTATTGCTATACTGGGAATGGCAACAGGCTTTGCCGAAAGCGTACTTGGGCAAGTATACAAAGTGCGCGATAGCAACGGCGATTTTAGAGGCGGCCCCGCGTATTATATTCAACAAGGTTTAGGTAGTCGCGCCTTTGCTATTGTATTTGCCGCGTGTTTGTTTTTAGGTTACGGCTTTACCTTTAGCGCCATGCAAACTAACACAATTACAGACGCGCTAAACTATGCGTTTAAAGTCCCTACACTTTACTCAGGGCTGGTTATTACCGTACTAGCGGGCTCAATTATACTCGGTGGCTTTAAAGCAATTGCCCGATTTGCAGAGCGCGTAGTGCCTATAATGGGCATTGTATTTGTACTCGCTGCTGTCATTATTACCCTTATAAATTACACGCAAGTACCTGCTATGCTTAAAGATATATTTTTATCAGCATTTGGGTTACAAGAAGCGGGTGCCGGTGCAATGGGCGCGGCTATTAAAAATGGTATTCAACGTGGTTTATATTCAAACGAGGCGGGTGCGGGTAGTGTGCCGCATGCATCAGCAAGTGCCAGCCCTATTCCTAATCACCCTGTAACGCAAGGCTACATACAAATGCTAGGCGTATTTTTCGATACGATTGTACTGTGTAGCTGTACAGCAGTTATTATTTTATTAGCCGATGTAGATATAAGCGGCGAAATGGAAGGCATCCGCTTAACGCAAAGCGCCATGACCGCTCACTTAGCACAAGGTGGTGTTTACTTTGTAGCAGCTGCAATTACCTTATTTGCGTTTACCTCGGTAGTGGCAAATTACGCCTATGCAGAGAGTAACTTGCACCTCTTTAAGCTCGACAACAAAGTAGGGCGCGGCATTTACACTTTGCTTTATTTATCAATGATGTTGTGGGGCGCATCAGCCACGTTAAAAGAAGTGTGGGATTTAGCCGATATTGCCTTAGGGTTAATGACAGTGGTTAACGTTATCGCTATTATACTGTTAACGCCGACTATTTTGTCTGTTACCAGCGATTACCACGCACAAAGAGACAAAGGTTTAGAGCCCGAATTTAAAGTAAAAGATGTAAAAGTACAGGGTAAATGCGAAGACGGCATTTGGGATTAATTAACGTACTTTAAGCACCTTTAATGATAAAAAGCGGTTTTATGGCAACATAAAATCGCTTTTTGTTTTGAATAATTATTCACTTTAAGTTTTAAATAAACAACTAAAATAACCAATAATAAAGGCACTATTTTTTAGATGATCGAGATCCACGCAGGTAAAACCGCAGCAAAAATAATAAACGAACAAGGCTTTAAACCAGAACTTTTCACCTCTTTTTTAGGCGCAAGTGGTGGCCCAAAATGGTTTACGTTATTTGGTTTAGATAAATACATTTTTGGTGAATTTTTTAAAACCGAACTCAGCCACTTAATTTAATTGGATCATCAGCTGGCGCTTTTCGCTCTGCGTGTTTTGCACAAAAAGATCCCGTTGCAGCTATTGAGCGCTTAGCAAAATCGTATTCGCAAACCCGATATTCGAGTAATAAACCAACGCCCGCTGAAATTACAATAAAAGCGCGCGCATTACTTGAAGATGTTTTTGGCGATAACGGCGTAACCGAAATTATAAATAACCCCGTATTTAAAGCGCACTTTATCGTGGCTAAATCGAATGGATTCATAGCCAGCGAAAATAAATTAGTACAGCTACTGGGTTTATCAAAAAGTTATATGCTCAATCGCGTTAACCGAAAATTATTGGGCTCGCAGTATGAGCGTTTTATATTTGGTCCAGCAACAAGCGACTTATCAATTACCGACAGCTACAATTTTAAAACACAAAACATAGCACTCACACAAACAAACTTAAAAGATGCATTACTTGCATCAGGCTCTATACCGCTTGTTATGCAAGGTATAAAAAACATTGCAGGCTCACCACCTGGAATATACCGGGACGGCGGAATTATTGACTATCACTTTGATTTAAAAATTAATAACCCAGGCTTAATTTTATATCCGCATTTTAATTCAGAGCCAAAAGCAGGGTGGTTCGATAAAAATTTAAAACGCAAAGTGTCACCTCTCAATTACGATAATGTAGTGATGATCACCCCATCAAAAGAATTTATAGCAAGCTTACCTTACGGAAAAATTCCAGACAGGAATGACTTTACCGATCTCGATGCCGATACACGCATAAAATATTGGAATACCGTTTTTAGTGAAACTGAAAAATTGGCGGAGGCGTTTGATAAAAAATTAAATCCAGGATAAATTTTTAAGCATATACTATTTAGGACGATATAAAATTATAAATCTCGGTATATAGTCAAAAAAGAAAAGGGCAGAAAAGCCCTTTTATTAATGCTTTATAATTGCTTTTAATAGTGACTGCTTGGCACTTAGTTACTATATTTTAAATTAATAATAGTAGCTCTTCAGTATTCGTTTTTTGATGCCCTTTCTCAAGCACCTTGCTTTATTTCTATCTGTACTGGGTAGCATGTAATCATTAGAGGAATAACTAAATTTTTTCTTGATATTGTCAGATCTCCCACCAAAAAAAAGACCACTTAGTTAAGCAAATCGGTATGTAAGGTGTTTTTGGTTAGTTCTAATTTGATAGAATATATACAAAGTCAAACAGGGGATTATAATTTTATCAAAAATTATTGACATGTTATTATTTGAAAAATGAAAATGAAAAGGATTAATGATTATAAGAAATATACTAAGAAAATAACCGTTTGCTAGGATAGGTAAACGGCACCTACAGATAAAAACAAGTTATCAAATTTGACTCTTTTGTGATAATTAGATGTTAACGCGATAAATTGACTTTGTCAATGATGCCCAGCTTCCTAGCTTATAAATTCATAATTTATTAGGAGCAGTAACATGCTATCAACTATAGTAAGCTATATTCTTGAAGTAATTCAAGATGCTACAATTCCATTATTAATGAGAATTTTAAATCCACTGAAACATTCAACCGATTACTATAAAATGAAAACAGCAAGGATTGAATTAAAGATAAAGGAAGAAGAACTTAAGAAACTTAGGTAGCTAATAGTTTAGAGCCGGGTAATCGGCTCTTATTTACTAAATTAGCTACCAGATCTTTGAGCTATTTCACTAATAATATTTAGCAATTTATCTTATCGATCTGATAAATATAAATCCTATGCTTTATATACAGATGCTAACGTCCATGCAAAATATTTATACCGCTGTACTAGCTGAATATCAGAGAGTTTAATCTTCCATCGAGATTTAAGATCAGTGTAAGTATTATTCGGATAAATCTTCCAATAAATTATAGCGAGCAGTTTTTCTGCAGATAGTCTTGCTTTTCCATAGCCGTAACCAAATAGAGATCAATATATTTTATCGCTAATGTAATAGGGACAGATTTAAGAGAATTACCTTTAAATCGGGCTATCGAAAAATAGTAAAACAAAGATGAGGATAAAATCGATCAGATATTATAAAAATTTATCTCTCAACGTGTGACGGTAACACTAGTTCCACGTTTAGCAAGTGACACAACAGAGGGCGCATTTGCTTAATAGTAACTGCCCATAAATTACGTTATGTTAAATAGGCTTGGTTTTAATAAAGCGAGCGTGATTATACAAACCAGCTCGCTTTTAGGAGAGTAATTTAGGGGCTAATTAAGCTCTGAATCGACCCAAAACTTAGTTCCTTTTAAAACGGCTTGCAATGCAAGTCCATTTTCGGTTAAAGAATATACAGTAACTTGATCTGCAATAGCTTCGGCAACTACAGCGCCACCTTTATCACCATATTTAGCAGCAGCATCTGCATTGCCACCAAATGTCCAACCGTTTTCAATAAATCTATTTAATGCTGCTTGGTTATGAAAAACCATTACAACATTAAAATCTTTTACGCCTAAACCAAGCCCTAAACCAGCTTCGCCCATATTCATGTATGTCGATTTACCCGTAAGGTTATTTCTAATAACACCATAGCCACCACCAAAACTAGCAAGCACTACATTTACATTCGCGTTATCGAATACAGCATAACCAGCCGAGTTAGCAATTTGTTTTTTAACATCAGGTTTTTCAGCGTATAATTTATCTAATGTGTTTGCTTTCATACTTTGTACAAGTGAACGTTTTTCGCTTGGTGAAGCACTGCCAGTTGTAGCGCAGCCCGACAATGTAACACTTAAAGCTAATACGCTTAAAATAATAAATTTTTTCATAATTTTTTCCTTAATAAAACATAGCAACTAATAGGCATAAATTTAAAATAATAAAGCTATACTATGTCCAATACTAGACAGTATCGGACTTTACAAGTAAACTGTAAGTCTATTATTTAATTGAATATTTATATATTATGCTTGTCGCTTTAGTTGATACGTTAAAACAATTAAGATATCAAATTGCTCATCTTGATGATGATACTCTAAATTCAGAATACCCAGAACTTGCGTCCTTTATACAGGAAATCGGCTTGACTGTAACTGAATCAAAAGCCGATCTGGTATTCTTGTATCAGTTTTTATATGTTTATGGTCGAAAATCTGAAGCAACCTATAGTCGTTTTCGAAATGAGCTTGAACGCTTTCATTTATGGTCTTGGTTAGTGGCAGAAAAATCAGTTTTTAATTTAAAACGCGAAGATATCGAAGCTTACGTAGATTTTATGGTTGAACCAGATAAAGCATGGACAGCAACTTCAGTGCAATGGCGCTATAAAGATGAGCAAGGAATTCGTCGACTTAATAAAAGTTGGCGCCCTTTTATGCTTAAAGAATCCATTGCAAGCCAACAAACATTATCGTCTATGTTTACAGCATTAAATGTTTTTTATAAGTTTGCCTTACTAGAAGAAAAAACGTTTGCTAACTTTGTCCCTGTTGTTAAAAAAAATAGTCCTTACTTAGTCGTACAATCACAAATTCAAATTCCAGACACATTAAGCGATATACAATGGGAATATGTTTTTGGTGTTACGCGTGATATGTGCGAACAAAAACCAGAGTTAGAGCGAAATTTATTTACGCTCGCATGTTTAAAAGGATTATATTTACGAATATCAGAATTATCTGAACGACCACAATGGTCTCCAGTTATGTCTCATTTTTGGCAAGATAATGATGGATTTTGGTTTTTACGTATTATGGGTAAAGGAAATAAATTACGTGATGTGACGTTAAGCGATGATTTTGTTGAATATTTAAAACGTTATAGATTATACCGTGGTTTACCCGCCCTTCCTCGCGTTGATGAATCAGATCCATTGGTTCATAAAATTCGAGGCCAAGGTGGTATGACCGTAAGACAAATTAGGCGTTTGGTTCAACAAAGTTTTGATTTTGCACAGCAATCATTACTCGATGACGGTTTTAAAGATGATGCTGAACAACTTGGTGCGGCAACTGCGCACTGGCTTCGTCATACGGGTGCTACACATGACGCACAAACCAGACCGCTTAAACATTTATCAGAAGATTTAGGTCATTCTAAAATTGCGACTACTGATCAAATTTATATTCAAACAAATATTAAAGAGCGAGCAAAGTCAGGGCTAAAAAGGAAAATTTAATGGAGTACTTAGTAATAGCATTTATTGGCGGACTATTTTTAATTTATTCTCTAACACTTCGCCAGCTAGAAAAAACAGAAGTAACAGGTCCAATGTTTTTTGTTGTTGGCGGAATATGTTTAGCAATGTTACTACCCAATGAAGAGCAAAAAATAAAAGAAGGTGTAGATCTTCTATTGCCGTTTATAGAACTAACGCTAAGTATATTTTTATTTTCTGATGCTGCTAAATCAAAATTAAGTGTATTAAGACATAGTTTTCAGTATCCAAGTTTATTATTGTTTGTAGCCCTGCCCTTAACTTTGTTACTTGGTATTGCTGTTGCGTTATTTTTATTTGCTGAACTTTCACTTATTCAAGCGGCGTTACTTGCTATTATATTAACACCTACCGATGCAGCATTGAGTAAAGGATTATTAGCTAGTACGCAAGTGCCCGAAAAAATACGCGAAGGAATAAATACTGAAAGTGGATTAAACGACGGTTTATGCGTGCCCGTATTTTTGATATTTATATTACTCGCAAAAAATCCTGAATCAGCTATTACTGCAACGCAAACATTAAGTGTATTTGGTCGAGAGCTTGGACTTGCTTTATTAGTAGCAATTACAAGTATTGTTATTTTTATACCGTGTTTAAATTTTGCAATGAAACGACATTACTTTGCACAAAATACAAGCCCATTTTTATTACTTGGTTTTGCTATGGCTGTGTTTTCTGTTACGCAATATTTTCATGGTAGTGGGTTTATTGCGGTATTTGTTGCAGGTTTATTATTTGATAAATTTTCGACTGAAGAAGTAAGAACAGAATTAATTGAAGACTCAGAGCATATTGCAGATTTTACATCTCTTATGATTTGGTGCTTGTTCGGGTTTGTTTGCGCTTACTTAGTCATTCCTAAATTAAATACTGAGATTATAATTTACGCTTTATTAAGTACAACATTAATTAGAATAATTCCAGTTATGTTGTCACTGCAGTTTACGGCACTGAGTGTTAAAGAGCGTTTTACATTTGCGTGGTTTGGACCAAGAGGATTAGCATCAATTGTTTTTACTTTGATGGTAATAGACACACAAATAGAAAATAAATATCAAATTGCGACGATAGCTATGACAACTATTTTATTTAGTGTATTTATACATGGTATTAGCACTAAGCCTATTGCAGATAGCTTTGCTAAAAAATAATTTTTAAAACAGTTATTTAAATTAGATAATTAAAAATAATTAATTTAAAAAAGGCGTAACGATTAACTTCATCAATGATGAAAATAACCGTTACGCCTTTTGTATTTTATAAATAATTTATTAAATTGTGATTTAGGTAAAGTAATTTAAGCACTTTTATTTAAGTTCACATATTTATTTAAGTGCACTTATCTAAGTACTCTTATTTTATAAAGTTATTTAAGAACCAGTGCTAGTAATTCAATTGGGTGTTTTGGTTTAAATTGTTCAAAACGTTTCACTTGGCTACGACAAGAAAATCCAGTCGATAAAAGTTGCTCTGGTTTATTTTTATCAACAATTGGTTTCCAACTCATTTCGTAAAGTGCACGTGAGTTATCTTGATTTTGTGCTTCGTGTCCATAAGTCCCCGCCATTCCACAGCAACCTGTATTTGTTGTTTTTAATGATAAACCAATATCATTAAAAATTGTTTGCCATACATTTGCCGCTTTTGGTAATGCAGTTGTTTCAGTACAGTGACTCAGTAATGTAAATTCGGTATCAGTATTTTTATTTGCACTTAACTTTTTAAACGATTGTGTTTCTAACCATTCATGCGCAAGTTGCACGTTAAATTCACCACGGTTACTTTCTAAAATTGTATTATATTCATCGCGATAACACATAACGAGTGAAGCATCTAAACCGACTAACGGCGCATTTATATCATTTAATTTATTTAAAAACTCAGCAGCATTTTTAGCTGTAACTTTAAATTCATGCAAAAAACCTTTTACGTGTTGCGGTTTACCATTTGGTTTAAAAGGTAACAGCATTGGTCTTTTACCAAGTTGTGTTATTAAAGTAATAAAGCTTTCTACTAATTCGGCTTCGTAAAAACTCGTAAATGGGTCTTGTACTATTAATACATAGTCACTTTGTTGTTCTGCGTTTAATTTATTTAGTAAATCAAAATCGAATTTTTGTGCTTTAGTAATACGTTTTGAAAGTGCAGGAATACTTAACTGTGGTGTATCAACATAACCAACTGTTTTTTTAATAACATTGCTTACTAATGATGTTTTAACAATTGGATTTATAACTTTAGCGAACTTTGCCATTAATGGCGCGCTGTTTTCTATATTGCCAACAAGGTAATCTTTTAGCGGGCGTGCATAGTAACTATGATAATAATTTAAAAAGCGCGAACGAAAAGTGGGTACATCAACTTTAATTGGGCATGCAGTTGTACATGCTTTACACGCTAAACATTCATCCATTGACGCTTTTACTTCGTGAGAAAAATCGTAAATACCTTTTCGTTTTTCGCGGCTATGAACAAAACGTTCCCACCAGGTAATTACTTCACCTTTGTTTAGTTGCTTTTCTACTTCGAGTAAATCTATATCTTTTGACTCTTGTAGTCGCAGCCATTCACGCATTAAACTTGCGCGACCTTTTGGTGAGTTTCGTCGGTCGCCGGTCACTTTATACGATGGGCACATTGGCGAGTTTTCATCGTAATTAAAGCATATGCCATTACCATTACAGGTCATTGCGTTGTTAAAACTGGTTTTAACTTCTATTGATATTTGCTTGTCGAAGTGCGCTCTCTTTTGTCCATCCACACTAACTAGTGAGTCTTCACTATCAATAGGAGTGCATATTTTACCGGGGTTAATACGATTATTAGGATCGAAAGCTGTTTTTATTTTTCGAAGTTGCGTATATAAATGCTCACCAAAAAACTCAGGGCTATATTCACTACGGTAACCTTTACCGTGTTCGCCCCACATTAAACCACCGTACTTAGCGGTTAGTTTTACGACCTGATCTGAAATAGTTCGCAGTAGTTTTTCTTGTTCTGGGTCGCACATATCAAGTGCCGGTCGCACATGTAAAACGCCCGCATCAACATGACCAAACATACCATACTGTAAATTATGGCTGTCGAGTAATGCTCTAAATTCGACAATATAATCTGCTAAGTTTTCAGGCGGTACAGCGGTGTCTTCTGCAAAGGCGAGTGGTTTTTGACTGCCTTTTACATTACCTAATAAACCCACTGACTTTTTACGCATTGCGTAAATTTTTAGTATATCGCTTTTATCACTGGTTAACTGATAACCAATAACGCCATTAGTTTGATTTGCTACGCATTCGTCTAGAAGCTTACAAAGCGTGTCTACTTTGTCTTTTATTTCATCGTTTGATACTGCATTAAACTCGACCATGTTAAGGCCTTGCATATCTTTATTTGGCACGTCGGTTATTAAGTCCGATACTAAATTCCAAATGATATCTTCACGCGCTAAGTTTAAAACTTTGCTATCAACGGTTTCTACCGATGTTGCGCGTGCATCGACTAAAAATGGTGAATGACGAAGTGCGGAATCAAAACTATCATACTTAATATTAATAAGTGTTTTAAATTCGGCAATAGGCGTTAGGTTTAATTTAGCTTCAGTTACTATACCTAATGACCCTTCTGAGCCAGTTATTAAGCGGCTCATATCAAAAGTAAGTAAGTCATCACTTAGCACGTGCTCTAGGTCGTAGCCGGTTAAAAAACGATTTAACCGAGGAAACTTAGCTAAAATAGCATCACGTTCATTAACTGAAATATCTAAAACTGTTTTATATAAACTACCAATTAATGAGTCTTGATTAGCTATAATTTGCGCTTTGTCGATGTCTATTGGGGAGGTACACATAGGTGTGCCATCAACTAAATAAGTTGTTAGCCCTAAAACATGATTGCTTGTTTTACCATAAACTAACGAGCCTTGCCCCGATGCGTCAGTACTTATCATGCCACCAATAGTTGCCCTGTTACTGGTAGATAAATCGGGTGAGAAGAAAAACCCATAAGGCTTTAAAAAATCATTAAGCTGATCTTTTATTACGCCGGTTTGAACACGTACCCAGCCTTCTTCTACATTTATTTCGAGGATTTCGCGCATATAGCGAGACAAATCTACAACAATACCAGGCGTTAACGATTGACCGTTAGTGCCTGTTCCACCGCCACGAGGACCAAAAGTTAATGATAAAAACGGGTCGCGAGATGCAGTTTGCAGTGCGAGCTGAATATCTTTTTCATTTTTTGGAAAAATAACACCTTGCGGTATTTGTTGGTACACACTGTTATCGGTTGAAGCAGTAATACGCGTCGCATAACTTGCGTCGGTATCTCCGGTAAAACCTTGGTTTGCAATGGTATTTAGGTAGTTAGCGACAAGTTCTGTCGCGGCATCTTGCTGTGTAATTGTTGCTATCATGACGGCGATATTTTAGGGCATTTGCCTAATTATATCATGGTGATGGCGAATAGAAATTGAAGATTTTACAGTTTGTAACACTCTTTTAGTCGATTTTAATGCAGCTTAAATTATACTCATACTAACGAGTAATGAGGTGTGTTATATGAAAAAATTACTATTACAGATCAGTGGCGTGTTATTTATTTTGCTAGGATTATTTTTTGCGATTGTACCTGGCCCTTCACTTATATTTTTTATGGCGGGTTTATTGTGTTTTTCGTTTTACTACCCTAAAGCGCGACTTTATTTATCACTTTGTCAAAAGGCGTTAACTAAATCATGTGCTTATTTAGATAAAAAATTAGCCCGTTAATTTACTTTTAATTGAGCATAAAAAAATGCCAGCAATAAATTGCTGGCATTTTTTATAGCTTACCTATTTATTACTTTGCTAATTTTTTAGCTAGGTATAACCATGTTTCTATTACAGTATCTGGGTTTAATGAAACAGAGTCAATGCCCTGCTCTACTAACCATGCTGCAAAGTCTTCGTGATCTGAAGGACCTTGACCACAAATGCCTACGTACTTTCCTTTTGCTTTAGCTGTTTTAATTGCCATAGAAAGTAGCTTTTTAATTGCAGGGTCACGCTCATCAAATAAATGTGCGATTAAACCAGAATCACGATCAAGACCAAGCGTTAACTGTGTTAAATCGTTAGAGCCGATAGAAAAACCATCAAACATTTCTAAAAATTCATCAGCAAGTAATGCATTTGAAGGTAGCTCACACATCATGATTACTTTAAGACCATTATCGCCGCGTTTAAGGCCATGCTCTTCTAGTAATTCAATTACGCGCTTACCTTCTTCAAGGGTACGTACGAATGGGATCATGATTTCGATATTAGCCATATCCATGTCGTTTCTTACGCGTTTTATAGCTTCACATTCTAGTGCAAAACAATCGCGGAAGTCTTCAGAGATATAACGGGCTGCACCACGAAAACCAATCATTGGGTTTTCTTCTTCTGGCTCGTATTGCTGACCGCCAACTAGGTTTGCGTATTCGTTTGATTTAAAATCAGACATACGAACAATTACACGCTCTGGTGCAAATGCACACCCTAGAGTAGAAATACCTTCAACCAGTTTTGTTATGTAAAACTCTACTGGTGATTCGTAACCGGCAATCATGTCAGTAATTTCTGCTTTTAATGCATCTGTTTGAGCATCAAAATTTAATAACGCTTTAGGATGAACGCCAATCATACGGTTGATTATAAATTCAACTCGCGCAAGGCCAACACCTGCATGCGGTAAGCGTGCAAAGTCAAAAGCACGATCGGGGTTACCCACGTTCATCATAACTTTCATTGGTAGTTCTGGCATTTTATCAACGCGTGACGTTAGTATTTCAAAATCTAAAATACCTTCGTAAATAAAGCCGGTATCGCCTTCGGCGCACGATACAGTTACTTCTTGTCCCGCTTTAATTAAATCAGTTGCGTTACCACAACCTACAACTGCCGGAATACCAAGTTCACGTGCAATGATTGCCGCGTGACACGTACGTCCACCACGATTTGTAACAATCGCTGCAGCACGTTTCATGATTGGTTCCCAATCAGGGTCGGTCATATCGGTTACTAAAATGTCGCCTACTTGTACCTGATCCATTTCTTTGATTGAATCAAGAACACGAACAACACCGCTACCAATTTTATGACCAATTGCACGGCCTTCAACAACAACGTTGCTTGTACCGTTTAATTGAAAGCGTTCCATTACGTTAGAGTCTTCGTTTGAGCGAACAGTTTCTGGACGTGCTTGAACTATATATAGTTTGCCGTCGTTACCGTCTTTTGCCCATTCGATGTCCATAGGACGACCGTAATGTTTTTCGATGATTACAGCTTGCTTGGCAAGTTCTTGCACTTCTTCATCTGTAATCGAAAACTTATTTGAAAGCTCAGGGGCAACATCAACGATGTCAACTTGCTTACCGTGCGCTTTATCTTCTGAGTAAATCATTTGAATGGCTTTAGAGCCAATGTTACGACGTACTACTGAAGGTTTATTTTTAAGGAGTGTTGGTTTATGAACATAAAACTCATCAGGGTTAACTGCGCCCTGTACAACCATTTCACCTAAGCCGTAGCTTGATGTAATAAATACAACGTCTTCAAAACCAGACTCTGTATCAATGCTAAACATTACGCCAGATGCTGATTTATCTGAACGTACCATGCGCTGAATACCAGCCGATAACGCCACACCACGGTGATCGTAACCTTGGTGAACACGATAAGAAATTGCACGGTCATTAAATAATGAAGCAAATACGTGTTTAATAGCGACCATTACTGAGTCAATACCAACTACGTTAAGGAAAGTTTCTTGCTGACCTGCAAATGATGCATCAGGCATGTCTTCAGCGGTAGCTGATGAACGCACTGCAAATGAAACATCTGCTGTTGTATCGCCGTGGAGTTGGCTATATGCGTCCCGAATGGCTTGGTCTAAGTTTGGTTGGAATGGTGTGTCGATTATCCATTGGCGGATATCGGCACCGACTTTAGCGAGTGTATTTACATCATCAACATCGAGTGTATCTAAAATGTTGTGAATTTTTGCTGTGAGTCCTGATTGATCTAAAAACTCATTAAAAGCATCTGCGGTAGTTGCGAAACCACCCGGTACTTGCACACCAGCGTTTGCTAGGTTTGAAATCATTTCGCCAAGTGAAGCGTTTTTGCCGCCAACTCGAGGAACATCTTGCATACCAAGCTCTTGATACCAGAGAACGTATTCTTGCACGGATCTTTCTCCAAAAAAAACAAATTGTAGGTCTAACTGTGAGAGTTAAGAAAGAAAACCTTTTATAAAGGTCACCATCATTCTACACTGGCAACAGTCCTCACGTAAACCGTGAGAAACCCATTTTAGGGATTTAAATAAAATAAAAAGGTTAATTATGAGAACTGCTTTTTATATATCAGATGGAACGGCTATTACTTCAGAGGTATTTGGTCATGCAACATTGTCGTTGTTCCCTATTGATTTTAATCATAAAACGATTCCTTTTGTAGAAACCGAAGAAAAAGCACAAGAAGTTAAAGCATTAATTAATGCTACTGCTGCGAGAACAGGAGAAAAGCCTTTTGTATTTTTTACTTTTGTTAATCACAATTTGAGTGAAATTATTAATTCGGCTGATGCGGTTACATATGATTTTTTAACAACATACAGCGAAAAAATTCAAAAAGAGTTAGATGTAGCACCTGTTCCAAAAATGCACCGTACGCATTCTATTCACGAAAAAAGCTATGACTTTAGAATTGATGCTGTTAACTATGCACTTATGAACGATGATGGCGGAAATATTAAAAACTTTTCCGAAGCTGATATTATTTTAATAGGTGTTAGCCGAAGTGGTAAAACACCAACAAGCTTATATTTAGCACTGCAGTACGGGATTAAAGCTGCTAACTACCCTATTACTGAAGACGATTTGGATAATGAAGGATTGCCAAAATGTTTAGTGCCTTATAAGCATAAATTATTTGGTTTAACAATTGACCCTGAAAGGTTAGCTGCCATTAGACACAGGCGTATGGCTAACTCTAAATATGCTTCTATAAAGCAATGTCGTATTGAGGTGCGTGAAGTTGAAATGCTTTATAAACGCCATAAAATTGCATGTTTTAACTCTACCCACCATTCGGTTGAAGAAATATCGGCAAAAATAATGATTGAAGCCGATTTAGAGCGTCGTAAGTATTGATTACAACTTTATTGAAACATGATTATTGAATTAAATAACTCATTAATAGTGTAAAAATTATTTATATACAACTCGATGTATGCAGAAGATAGAGCAATGCAGGGAGTAATTGCCGAGAACAGCCTTGTTAATGCGCTATTTTATTGTTGTTTTAATAACTCATTAATTTAATGTGATTTGTATAAACTGCTCATTTAATCTAAAACAAAAAAGCCGTAATTAAACGGCTTTTTTAATGTTTTAAATACTATTTACGTGCGTTTTTTAGTAAATCAGCAACTAAAAATCCTAGTTCTAATACTTGGTCTGCATTAAGACGTGGGTCACACTGCGTTTTGTAACGCTGTGCTAAGTCATCGTCAGATAATCCATAAGCACCACCAGTACATTCAGTTACGTGTTGACCTGTCATTTCAAGGTGAACACCACCGGCGTAAGAGCCTTCTGCTTTGTGTACTGCGAAAAACTGACTGATTTCGCGCATAATGTTATCGAAGTTACGCGTTTTGTAACCTGATGTCGCTTTTTCAGTATTGCCGTGCATTGGATCCGAGCTCCAAATTACCTTACGACCTTCTTGTTGAACTTTACGAACGAGTGCTGGAAGCTTTTCTGGCAGCACATCTGCACCCATACGTGTAATTAACGTTAAACGACCAGGAATGTTATCTGGGTTTAGCGCGTCAATTAAACGAATTAAATCGTCAGGTTCCATACCTGGACCCACTTTTACACCAATTGGGTTTTTAATACCTTTGAAAAACTCAATATGTGCATGGTCTAGCTGGCGCGTACGCTCACCAATCCATACAAAATGGGCAGAACAATCGTACCAATCACCAGATAAGTGATCACGACGAGTTAGTGCTTCTTCGTAGCCAAGTAATAAGGCTTCGTGAGAGGTATATAAATCGGTTTCTTTTAAGCTTGGTGCAATTGTAGAATTTATTCCACACACTTCCATAAATTCTAAGGCGTCTTGAATTTTATCAGCAAGTTGTTGGTATTTTTCTTTAAGTGGATTGGCTGCAACAAAGCCCATGTTCCAACGATTAACTTGGTGAAGATCGGCAAGACCACCTTGTGCAAATGCACGTAGTAAATTTAGCGTAGCTGCACTTTGATGATATGCGGTCATTAAACGTTGTGGATCTGGTATTCGCGCTTCTTCAGTAAACTCAATGTTATTGATGATGTCGCCACGGTATGATGGTAAAGAAACACCATTAATTGTTTCTAAGTCTGCCGAGCGAGGTTTAGCATACTGACCTGCCATACGTGCAATTTTAACTACTGGGCATTTGCCACCGTAGGTTAGTACAACAGCCATTTGCAAAATTGTTTTAAATGTATCGCGAATATTAGCGGCATTAAAATCACTAAATGATTCGGCACAGTCACCACCTTGAAGTAAGAATGCGCGACCCTCACATACATCTTCAAGTTGTTTAAATAAGCTTCTTGTTTCTTCAGCAAAAACTAAAGGCGGAGCTGTCTTTAATTGGCTTTCTACTGACTTTAGTATGTCTTGATCTGGGTATTGTGGTTGCTGCAGTATTGGCAGCTCTCTCCAGCTATTTGGGTTCCACGATTTCATGTTCTTTCCTCATTCCTACTTTACCTGATATAAAGAAATTAACGTATGGAGCCCCCTTTGTTCAAGGACTAAATTCACTATTTACTAATTATTTAGTTATGAGATAAGTATAAGTGTGAAACTATGAAAGTAAGATGTTCGTTTTACATACGATTAACTGCAACTAATAAAGTTACAAAGCATTTAAATACAGTGAGTTAGGGGTACTTACTTATAGTTTTGAAGCGTTAAAGACTATATATCTACAAGGCTAGATTATACATGGCTTACTTAAGAACACATCATACATTAATTAAGGCCAATGTAATCTTAACTTTACAGTGGTTTGTAAGTAAAAGTAAGCAAGGGCTATGTGCTATTAAAAATTTGTGCTATGGCGCATATAAATAGAAATATTGTGGACTACTGTCAGCGCCGATAAATTGTTTATAAACAGGGGTTACCTCCTATTTCAGTTTCAATATGCAAAATTGAATTTGGTAAATACTGTTAAAAATGATGGCATTATTTTAACAGTAGACCTTTCTGGAGTAAGTTAACTTAATTAGTTGCGGCGTTTGTACAAGAGGTATTTACACTTTATCTGACCTCGCTCTATAAATAGTTTCTATACATCACTCATAGTTTACCAGTTCCCTATGGTGAAAGAGGCTATGAGCATTAGTAGGATGTATTGGCTTGCTTTACATTAGCCAATTAAAGTTAGTATGACTGATGTAAAATAAGCTTTAGTTGTTAGTTATTTTAATCAATTTACTTTGTGTATATTTAAGCACATAACTTTAAAAACATTCATACTTTGATTAGGTAGGCATAAATATACGACATGATAACGAAGTTGCTCCCTCTTTACTTAAGACGTAACACCTATATTTTATATTAGTATTCCCTACTCTATTTTAATCGCAAATACTCTCCGATATGGTCATTCGTATATTCAATATGTTGTTTAGTAAAGGTAAACAATCTCCTTTAGCTACTAATTAATTATCGGACTTTTCTAGATCAGTATATTGATATTTCAGATTTTAGTTCATTTTACGCATACAAAGAACACATCATACTTAAACTGGTTATAGTACTAACTTAGCGCTGAGTAAATGTTCATATTAAAATAGCCAAAGCAAAGCGCGTGGATTATAATTGAATCTGTAAGATGTGTTCTTTAGGATTGTAATGGTAACCAAAGTACAAATTAGAAGTCAGTTTGATTTAATGAACGAATTAACCATAAGGTTAATTGAGGAACTAAAAGAATGTGAATTATCCAAAGCCGAATATTATCAGTTACCTGATGTAAGTAGCTTAGATGAAAAAAAAGTCCCTGAAACCATATCAGTTTCAAAAATATCTGGTGAGCTAGCTCAAAAATCTATACTTAATTCTTTCTCAGATATCTATACTAAATCAGGACTAAGTAGCCGTGTTTTAAAAAGACACCCTGGTATATTAGTTATTAAAAATGCAGATAAACAAGCTCTAAATAACCGCATAGCCCAAGTAAATAAAGCTAAAGCAGCATTTAAAGAGTGTATTTTAGCCATAGATAACAACGATGCCAGATTTGAAGCTGTTCATAATGCAATACCAAATTTAATAACCCTTGCCGCATATCGGAAAATCCATAGCGAGAGTGAATCTCCATTTTCAGTTAGATTCACATGGATGCATAAACATGCAACTAAAACACTGACAAAAAAAATGGCATTGGAAATGTTAGAAAAATCGGCAGGTTATCGAAATCCTAGAATGATAGATCAACAAAAGTGGCAAACACTTGTAGCACAAGAACAATTACGGGTATCGAGTTTAGCCGAAAAAGAAAAATTAAGAATTAGGCGCCCTACTCGCGTAAGTCCGCAAGTAAACGTCAGATACACAGCTCAAAATAGGTATCATGTTAGTGCAGCTTTACCATTTATTTTGATTAACCCAGAACCCGATGTAAAACTAGGTATATTGCCTAACTACGAAAAACCGTTAAGTCATCCACGAAAACGAGATTATGATTTTTTAGTTGATAGGCTTTACTTAGAACAAGTTGATAAGTAATTATGTTAAAAAGACCACAATATGTGGTCTTTTTGGTTTAGGTGCTTAATTAATTTAAAATAGAGTGTGTATTACTTCTTTACAATCTCATCTAATTTATCTTCATCAATTAATACTGCATTTTCTACAATGCGTTTACCACCTTGAATTTCAATACGCTTGTTATGCTTATTCAATGTGAGTATTTCATCGCAAAACTGATCAGATGGATGCATCTCATAGGTGTAATCAATAATATTACCGGTTTTATCATCTTTTACGTTTGTTATGCTGTATTCTGAGATAGCACCTTTCTCAATTAGATCTTTCATTGTCGTTGTCATATCACGACGTAAAGCTTTTAGCTTATTTTCTGTAATATTGTCGGTTGAATATATCGAACCATATTTTTCCATTATAGAAAGTAATCTAAAGTGATATGTTTTACCTGGTGCCGCATAACGCCAAAGATGATACAAACGTAGCATCATCCAACGCGACAATCCGCGTTTTAATTCTTGCGCACTATTAAAGTAATATCCTTTGTATTCAAGGTTGTCGATCATATTATGCACAAAAGCATTTAAACATGCTACGCACTTAACATTGCCACCTTGACCTTTTTTACCACTAAAATGTAATGATGATAGAAAATTCATATTTGACTCATAAAACGAGTCATCAATATCAGAATTTTTAGTGTCCGTTGCAGAATACTTGAAAGAAAGCTTAGAACCTTGAAGAGCTTCAAGCGATTCTTTAATTGCTGGGTAAGGCATTGACTGCCCTACTGCTTTTAGTTCTTGAGCTAATTCGTTCATCGAAAAAACCACGGCATATTGAATACCGGACTTAAAATTAATTTTTACTATTTTGCCTTTAGAGGCTAAACGAATAAGCGCGCGCTCTACTTTTTCTTCTCTATCTGATGGCCAAACTAAGTATTCAACGTCTTCACCATCTTTTCGGGTACTTACTACTGCAGGTGTTATTTTTATTTCACCATCATATAAAATACCATCTACTTTTTCTGATATTCTTCGCGTTATGATTGTTTTTTTAGGAGCTTCTTCCAAAGGCAATTTTTTATGACCTGAACGAACAAAGCGTCCCCATAAATCATAATGGTTAAACGTGTTTGAATAAGCACGTAGACCATGAGCTGCATTTTCGATTGAAATTCGCACATCTTTATTGTCTGTAAATAGCGCTAAACTTTCATTATCGATTGCACTTTCCACCCCGTGGATTTGGCCCCTAAGTGTATCGGGCAAGTTATCTACCGAGATGTTGACCTTTCGGCTCATTGTTCTTATTTCCATTTTTATTGCGACAGCTAATAACAACACATTAAACAACAAAAGTTAAATGTTTAAGTTAGTATAAAATTGATCTGACTTTAAATAAAATGCTCAGATCAATATTTTACTAAGTGTTGTCTGTTTATCGTTATTTCAGATCAATATTTTACTAACAAGCAGTGTATAAATCTAATTTTTACTAACTCATCAATTATTTTGTCCATTGTAATCGTTATTTTATAAAATTAAACACGACAATTATTAAATAAAAGCATATGCCCTGTGGATAAACACATATTGAGTTGGAATAGATCTGATCTGTACTTACTACAGATCAGATCTATACTAATTAAACGCGCTATCTTAGACAAACAACAGTGCATAACTTTATAATTTACTTAGTAAAAAACTGATCTACACGTGTGATTTTGTTTATAACTAACTGCGTAAGTTGTGCATAACTCTACATTTAAAATAGATGTTAGTAAAAAGGTGATCTGAGTGTTAATAAAGATCTGATCTTAACCAAGTATAAAGGTGATCTGCTTTTTTATATATTATTCATACTTATCATAATGTTATGAGCTAATTATACACCCTTAACCTTTATTACCTTATATATTTAACTAACTTTAAACTTCTTTATTTATACTAAGCAATCTTAAAGGTGTAAAAATATTATTAGATGTCTTCTTTTTAAAAAGCATGTCGTCTTAAATAGTTGTTTACAGCTAATTGAATGGACATTATACTAACTGCCTAACTTTGAGGAAGGAAAGTATGTCTATCAACAATAATGCGCTAAATACCTATCGGCTTTTAAAAGCTACTGCCGAGGTCGCTGAAAAATCATTAGAAGGACGTATTCAACACTATCGCGCTCATCTTAAATCAGAAGAAAAAGAATTACGAACTTACACCCAAAAAGCAGCAGCTGATTTATTAGGTTGTAATAATCGTACATTAAAAAGACGCCATGATAATGGTGATTTTGATGGTTTAAACATAAAACGTGGTGCAAATGGTCATTATGCTTACACATTGGTAAATATTTTTGCCATGGCTGATATCATGGATATCAAAGCAGATCACCGCTCTGATGACGATAAACTACAAGTTATTGTTATCAACTCCCTCAAAGGCGGTTGTGGCAAAACGACCAGTATGGTTAACATTGCTGCAGCCCTTGCTACAACAAATATTAAACGTTACCGCATTGGTATTATTGACTTAGATCCTCAAGGTTCTTCTTCAAGTTTTTTCCCTTCAAGTGAACACGATCCAATTACGGTCGGTGACTTAATGCGTGACTGTATAGATTTAGATGAAGGTGAAACCTGGTCTGAATTTGTATCTAATTCTTTTTTACCAACTCATATTCCTAATATTCGTGTTTTACCATCAGGCATGGATGATTTTTACTTTGAGCACGAAACAGCTACTTTACTCAAAGACACGTCAAATTATGAGCAAACTCGCCATTATCATAAGTTACTTGAAAAAGTTATAGAACCAGTAAAAGATCAATTTGATATTTTACTGATAGACACAGCTCCAACTCTTAACTTTATGTTTTACAATGCTTTAATGGCTTCAACAGCCATGTTAATTCCTGTTCATCCAGAAGCTGTTGATTTTGATGCAAACAATAAATACTTAAAACGTTTAGGTGAAATTTATCATACCGTTGCGGCTCTTGGTCATGAAGGCTGGGACTTTATGCAATTTTTAGTTACCAATTATGTAAAAGGTAATCATTCACAACGCGATATTGTTAAAGATGTTCGTAGTGCCTTTGGTCGTCAAGTAATGAGCTATCCAATCAATCACAGCTCAGCAATTACGGCTAGTTCTTCATCTTTTAATACCATATTTGATCAAAAAGCATCTGATAGCTTAGCAAGTCGAGAATCGCTTATGCGAGCACAAGAAAACATAAAAGATGTGGTCGATGAACTCGAAATGCTAATTAGATCAAACTGGAAATCTACACAATCAAAAATAAACACGCCTAAGTAAGGATGTTAAATAAAAATGGCTAAAAAACGTAAAAACGACACCCGCTTAGATCCCTTTGCTACAGCCGTAGGCAGTAGCAGCCTAGATGCCCTCTTAGAACAAGCCAATGCTGGCGATGTAATAAGAATGCCAGCACCAAGCGATCAATCTCGCGAAATAACACTTGTGTGTAAAGTTATATCGCATAAAGACATAGAATCAACTACCGGTGTTTATGGTAAAAACCGTCGTGTACAGGCACTTTTAAATGAGAAGTCTGTATCTGATATATTGCCCGCAATCGCCCATGATGGTCGTAATCAGCATCCCGCTCTACTTTGGGACCAAGGTGATACAAGCCTAGTTTTAGCTGGTTCTCGTCGTCGTATGGCATGTATTTTAGGTAACGCTGATTATTTGGTACTTAGCTCTAGTGATTTTACAGATCAAGACGCTAAAATTTTAGCAGTCTCGTCAGATCAATACATTGCTCCAAGCTTATGGGAGCTAGGACAAGCTTATCAGCAAACTAAAAATGATCTGATTGAACAAGGAAAAAAAGGTTCATACAGAGAAATTGCTTCAATAGAAGGGGTTTCACATACCGCAGTTGCCGACGCGATAAAAGCGTATGAGCAAATTCCTGCCAATGTAATAGCACTTTACCCAACCGCTAATCACGTAGGCAGAGAAGTCGCTAAAAAGCTTGTGAGTGCAAAGGAGCGCGATCCTAAGAGCTTTAATCAACTCGTAGCTGACCTAGCCAGTAATGTTGAGATAAATGCTATTGAAGCTGACGACAAGCGCGCAATGGCTATTACTAAATGTTTAACGGCTGAACCTCAAACAGCCTCAAAACGAGAAGCTGTACTAGAAAATAACTTTGTTTCAGTTCAACGTAACCTTAAAAGCGGTGATGTTTCGGTTAAAATAGACAATAAAGTTATGACAGACAAGCGCTTAGAGCAACTTACTAAGTTATTAAGTGCATTTAATTAGTTAGTATAATAATGATCTATTTAACTCCCTGTGTTAGTTAAATACTGATCTTATTAAGTTTTAAGTTAGTAAAAACTTGATCTTTAACGCCGTATATTTCGCTAAATTGGCCAAATTAATACCAAAGGATCATGTTTTTACTAACTGACCTCTCTTTTTTAATCATATATCTTCATTTTTAATATTTGTTAGTAAAAATCTGATCTGTAAAGTTTTTAGTAATGCTAATAACCCTTCTGTTAATTTACCTTTATTATTTTAGTCGAACTTAACTTAGTAAAATTTTGGTTTACATTGCCATAAACCGCTTTTTTACTAACCTATCAGCTCCAACCAGTTTATATAGTGTTAATATTGCTTTAGCTCAGAGCACATAAGGCATATACTGGCAGAATTATTTTTAAAAACTAATCCTTAGAGTGACATGTCTGCTAACTTATCAAAAAATGATTTACTCGCTATTTTTGAAGAAATTAAAAATGAGCAGGCTACCCAGTTTCCTCTTTCTGAACGTTTTATTAAAAAGCTATTTAGGCCCAATGTTCTTGCTAAAGCCAAAGAGTATTATAAAAACGGTAAAATCACTTGGTTAGAACATACTCCCAATTTTTCGGTGGTCGACTCAACGGTTTTAGGTGATAACGGCACCCCGTTTAACCAACGTATTGAGATCATAAAATTACCAACTGGTTATTCGGTTGATACACACTGTACGTGTAATATAAAAACTAAATGTCGCCACTTAGCTGCTATTTTATTAAAATTAAAAATAGAACACTCAGGTGAATACGGTGAAGACTACTTTATTAATGACTGGTTTAGTGAATTAAGCGCTCTTAAAAGCGCAGAAGAAAACGTACCATCTCAAGTATTATTGTTTGTATTAGATATTGAAAATAATAAAGTATTTTTATCTCCTAAATTAGCCAACCACGACAAAAATCAAAATTACACGTTAGGTCGCAACCTTACAGATCAACAACTCAACAGCTTTATAACGCCAAGCGATTTACTCGAAAGCGATTTTAGGCTGTACAGTTGGATCCGTTCTCAAAATGCTGTGGGTAGTCTCGAACTTAAAGGTCAGTGGGGCTTTAATGCTTTACAGCAATTAATAGCCACAGAGCGACTATTTTTGCAACGTTCTCGTGTCGCAATTAAACCACAAAGTGGTCAGGCTCTGAGTTTTAACTGGAAGCAAGAAAAAGACGTGACCCAGTTAGGTATTAATCTTGATCAAAGTAAAAATTGGGCGTTAATAAAAACAACCCCACCTACTTACCTAGACCTAGATCACTTAAAAATTGGTCGTATACGTACACCATTAAGTGCAGACGAAATATCGCATTTACAAACCATGCCTGCTTTACACGATACTAATTTTGATCGAATTTATAAACAGCTTGCTGATAACTTTGGTGCGGGAGTTATTCCTCACCCTACCAACTCTAAAACAACGTTACCAAAAGCAGCAAGTAATGCAGTTTTAAAAGTAACGATGGAAGAACGTGGTTTAACACTGTCGTTATTATTTAAGTATAAAAATAAAAATTATTTAGCTGGTTCTGCACCTGAAAATCTAATTAATAATGCGTTCGAGAATACCGTTACGAATGAGTTAGTAAATTTAGGTTTTGAGTTTTGTAAAGGGGGTTTACAAAGTGAGTTTATATTTACTAAGCAATCGCCTATTCATTTACATTGGTTAATTTACGAGTTATTCCCAAGCTTTAAAGAACGTGGCTGGAAAGTCAGTGTAACCAAAGTAAATGTTGCTAACCCACAAAGTGAAGTAACACTAAATGTTAACAGAGCTATTGGGCACCAAATGCACTGTAAAGTGCTACTGCATGATGCCAAAGCAGCGTTACTGTTTAACAATGACGACTTAGCTTATCAATCGTTAAACCGTCAAAGTGAGTTGTTTCACTATTACCCAGTTGGTCGCCAATTTGGTGTTATTAATAAATCGGCTATAAATTTACTTAACGAATTTAAGCAACGTTTTGAATTTGTAAAAACCCGAGATGAATTTAATATTCCACTCTCGTATTTACCTCAATTAGTTAAACATACTGAAATTAATGTAGAGTTGCATGACGACACACTAGAGAGTTATTTAGAAGAATTAAATAATTCAGATAGTACAATGCCCACTGTATCGCTACATGGCTTGAATGACTCAGTTGTACTGCGTGAATACCAACAACAAGGCGTAGATTGGTTAAGCTTTTTAAAGCGCCATAAATTAGGTGGTATTTTAGCGGACGACATGGGGTTAGGTAAAACACTGCAAGTTATTGCATTTTTAACTAGCACGTATAATCGCCCTCAAGCGGGTCCTACACTTATTGTATGCCCTACAAGTTTGGTTAGTAATTGGGAAAACGAAATTACTAAATTTGCGAAAGGTTTAAAAGTAACGACTATTTTTGGATCGAATCGTAACGAACCGCTGCAGCATTTAGCACAATCGCAATGTATATTAACAACCTATCCATTACTAAAACGTGATATTGCTTATTATTCGCCGCTGTATTTCGAAAATATAATTTTGGATGAAGCGCAATATATTAAAAACGATACAGCACAAGTATCGCGTTTAGTTAAACGCCTTAATGCCGACTTTAAATTATGCTTAAGTGGTACGCCAATCGAGAATAATTTATTTGAGCTTAAGTCGTTACTTGATTTTGCAATGCCATCGTTACTTGGTTCTCAGGCGCATTTTAAACAGCATTTTCAAACTCCTATTGAACGTGATGCAGACATGGAACGCGCTGAGCAACTAAAAGCGCTAATAATGCCGTTTATATTACGCCGTACTAAAGCACAAGTAGCGCAAGAACTGCCTGAAAAAACCGAGCTAACTAAAGAGTTTGAGTTTGAGCCTAAACAAAAAGAGATGTACGAAGGGATCACGCGCTCACTAGAAGAAAAATTGACTGATTTGTTTGCTGAACAAGGTGTGCAAAAAAGTAAGCTTGCTTTTCTTGAGGCGTTATTAAAGTTAAGGCAGATTTGTTGTCATCCAAAATTAATTGAACCAGATACGCATGCTGGATCTGCAAAGCTTGAATGGCTCGCAACTCATTTACCACTTATGTTAAGTCTGGGTCGTAAAGTTATTATATTCAGTCAGTTTACATCGGCGCTTGATTTAATAGCCCAACGCCTTGCTGAAATAAATATAGACTTTAGTTTGCTTACAGGGCAAACACGTCATCGCGATAAAGTAATTGACGAATTTACTAGCGGTAAAACATCGGTATTTTTAATTAGCTTAAAGGCGGGCGGCACTGGTCTTAACCTTACGCAAGCCGACACTGTTATACATTTTGATCCGTGGTGGAACCCTGCTGTAGAAAAACAAGCTACTGATAGAGCTTATCGTATCGGGCAAACAAACCCCGTATTTGTATATAAGCTAATCATGAGTAATTCAATAGAGCAAAAAGTGTTTAAAATGCAAGAGGACAAACAAGCACTCGTAGATGCATTATTTACCGATAAATCAATGAGCTTTACTAAATTTGACGAACAACAAATGCTTTCGCTCATTAAAAATTAAATTAGTTTAAAAAAGTTTTTATTTTTTTGAACTTAATTAAAAATAGGTCGTCTACTATTATGCTTGTTGATTAATTGCAGTTAATTCAAGCATCATGTTGATTTCCCCATTTAGTTACTAATTTTAGTAATGATTAAGCCAGTTTATTTTAAACTGGCTTTTTTTATGCCTAAAATTTAGCACTAAAATATTATTTAAATAGTTTCGAATTTATTATGAACTTAATTAGAAAGAGACCGTCTACTATTATGCTTGTTGATTAATTGCAGTTAATTCAAGCTTCATGTTGATTTCCCCATTTAGTTACTAATTTTAGTAATGATTAAGCCAGTTTATTTTAAACTGGCTTTTTTTATGCCTAAAATTTAGCACTAAAATATTATTTAAATAGTTTCGAATTTATTATGAACTTAATCAAAAATAGGTCGTCTACTATTATGCTTGTTGATTAATTGCAGTTAATTCAAGCTTCATGTTGATTTCCCCATTTAGTTACTAATTTTAGTAATGATTAAGCCAGTTTATTTTAAACTGGCTTTTTTTATGCCTAAAATTTAGCACTAAAATATTATTTAAATAGTTTCGAATTTATTATGAACTTAATTGAAAAGAGACCGTCTACTATTATGCTTGTTGATTAATTGCAGTTAATTCAAGTTTCATGTTGATTTCCCCCATTTGGTTACTAATTTTAGTAATGATTGAGCCAGTTTATTTTAAACTGGCTTTTTTTATGTCTAAAATTTACCGCTAAAATATTATTTAAATAATTTCGAATTTATTATGAACTTAATTGAAAAGAGACCGTCTACTATTATGCTTGTGATTAATTGCAGTTAATTCAAGTTTCATATTGATTTCCCCCCAATTTGATTACTATTTTTAGTAATAATTAAGCCAGTTTATTTTAAACTGGCTTTTTTTATGCACAAAATTTATATCCATATCAAACACAATCCAAGTAAATTTACTTTATTTAACGTTATAAAATTATTTTGAATTAATTATCTCGTTTGCCGGTCTACTGTAGTGCCTGTTGTATACAACTTCGCATAATAATTTAATTTATTTTGTGAACGGGTATTTAAGTTGCAGCTTACTCAGGCACATGTTGATTTTCCCTTTGATTACTTAATTTAGTAATATTTAACCAGCTTATTTTGAGCTGGTTTTTTTATGCCTGTAATTTCTGTGCTCCCCTACTTCTATTAGTTGTTATTGGTTATGATGTCATGTCTCTAAATTTTATAAGTTTATTTTTATGTTCACTCAAATACTCACTAATATAGATTGGTTAAGCGCAGGCTCTGGTATTGCTCTAGGCGTTGTATTTTATGGTGTTGTATCATCGCAGCTTCGCAAAAAATTAAATCAACAAATAAGCGATCAACAACAGCAGCTTTCACTATTAAAAAATCAGTTCGATAATAAACAATCGCAATACAACACGTTGCTTGAAGATCACGAATTACTTGAACATACCCATCAAGAGCAGCGCGATGAAGCGCAGCATTTTAAAACGCGTGTTAGTGAACAAGAAAAACAAAGTATTCAATACAATCAATTTTGGCGTAAGGCCGAAAGTGAACTTACTGCCCTGCGTGAGCAATACAATCAACGCGATGTTGAACTAAATAATATGCGCACCATGCTTGAGCAAAAACAGCAAAACTTTACTGAGCAACTTGCACAAATTGAGCAAAGTAAAAATATGCTCAAAAAAGAATTCGAAAACTTAGCCAACAAAATTTTAGAAGAAAAATCGCAAAGCTTTAAAACGTTAAATCAAGAAAGTATTGAGCAATTATTAAAACCAGTTCAAGGCGAGCTAAAAGGCTTTAGAGAAAAAATGGAGTCGATACACGTTGAAGATATAAAACAACGTACGGCACTTAAAACAGAGTTACTGCATTTACAGGCTAAAAGCCAAGCTATTACCGATCAAGCCGATAAGCTCAGTAATGCGCTACAAGGGCAAAAGAAAACCCAAGGCAATTGGGGAGAGCTAATGCTCGAAAACGTGTTAGATAGCGCAGGCTTACGTGCTGGCGTTGATTACAAACGCGAAGTGTCGTTTAACACCGAAGAGGGTCGTCTGCGCCCTGATGTAGTTGTGTACTTACCACAAGGTCGCCATTTAGTTATTGACGCTAAAACATCGCTAAACGCTTATACTCGCTACGTAAATGCGGAAAACGAGTTAGATGCTAACCAAGCAATCAAAGAGCATGTAAACGCTGTTACAGCTCGTATAAATGAGCTAGCAAGCAAATCGTACGACCGCTTACCTGGTCTTAACTCGCCAGAGGTTGTGGTTATGTTTGTACCAATAGAGTCGGCTTTTGTTGAGGCGCTTAAATATCAAAGTGATATTTATCAACAAGCAATTGAAAAAAATATACTCGTTGCTACTCCAACTACGCTGCTTACTAGTTTAAATATTGTTAAACAACTTTGGCGATTTGAAGAGCAAACCAAATACTCAAAAGAGTTGGCAAACCGTGCCGAGCGTTTTTATAACAAACTTAATGGCTTTTTATTAAGTATGGAAGGCGTAGGTAAGCAGCTTGATAAAGCAAAAGAAAGTTACGACAAAGCGTTTTCACAGTTATATCGTGGTAAAGGGAACTTGATTAAACAAGCGTCTGAGTTTAAAGAGTTAGGTGTATCGGTACAAAAAGAGTTACCCAGCGAAAGTGTTGAGCGTGCTCAATTAGAATTAGATTAATCCTGATTTATTTTTATTTCGTTTATACAAATTAAACCTTAAGGGTATTTATGAATAATAAGATTATAGGAATTGTTTTAATCGTTATAGGTATTGCACTCATAGTGTGGGGCTATGATGTTTATAGCGCAGCAACGTCGCAATTAAGCCGTGCGTTTAGTGGTGACACGCCAATAGAAGCATGGGCTGGTATTATTGGCGGCGCTATATGTGTACTAGTTGGTATTAAAAAGTTTAAGTGATCAACATTACATGCACATGGTTATTTTATTTGAACTCATTTTTTGACGCTCTTCTGAAATAGGAGAGCTGTTATAACAGTTGTATTGAACAATTATTTCGTTAGTTTCAATCTTAAAGTGCTTATTTAAATCAAGCGATGCTAAATAAGTTTGCCCTGCTTCAAGTTTTAGGTAATCGTCAGGGAATTTAGGTGCGCGCAGCCTTAAATGTTTTAATCTTGATATTTTTTTTCCCGCCAGATCATAAATATCGAGACATGCGACAGTGTACCTTTCATTTTTAAATATACGCATATGATCTATAAAACATACTTTGTTATATTTATTCGTAAAACTTATCAATAATTCATTTGTTTTAGCATCTTGATCAAGTATTACTTCAATCATTTTATTACCTCTATGTATTTATAAATCATTAGGTTTAATTTGCTCTATAATTTTATGATGATCAAGAATCTGATTGAGCTAATAATTGATGTAAAGTAGTGCTTGGCAGGCATTGTCCTTTTGACCAATGGCTATTAAGTAATGTAATTAAAGAGCTTAGGCGTTCTGATTTACGTTTAACTTGCACAATGAGCTCATCGGCTTCTTTTTGTTTTTGCTCTAAGCGTTTAATTATTACGGTGTGGTCTAACTCGTCGTTTTCGTTACGTAACATAGGAATTTCGTCTAGAGAAAACCCTAAGCTTTGTGAGAACTTAATTAGCTGAAGCTTTTCTAGGTTTTGTTGTGAGTATTGTCTATAGCCGTTTGCACTGCGAGTGCTCGGTTTTAATAAGCCCTTGCTTTCGTAAAAGCGAATTGTACTGGTGGGGGTGTTGGTAAGTTTAGCAAGTTCGCCTATTTTCATAACTAATAATTACTCCACTTTACATAAACTTAGTGTATTGACCTTAAAGCTAACTTTAAGGTTATAGTTACTTTAATGTCAATTTAATTAGCTAATAATTATGCATAACCCTGTGTTTACCTCGTTTACCCTACCTAGTGGTTTAGTATTGAAAAATCGTATTGCCAAAGCCGCCATGGAAGAAAACCTAGCACAAGAGGATCAAACGCCTTCTCAAACACTTAAAAATATTTATAGTGCGTGGGCTAAAGGTGGTACCGGACTTATTATTACGGGTAATGTAATGGTTGATCATTTAGCAATGACTGGTCCTGGTGGTCTTGTGCTTGAGAAAAATACTGATATTACTGCATTTGAAGAGCTTGCTCGCTTATCAAAACAAAACAACTGCAAAGTGGTTATGCAAATTAATCACCCTGGTAGGCAGGTATTTAAAAAAATGGGCGGAAAGGTTCTTTCAGCCTCAAGTGTTGCACTTAATATGGGTAAGCATTCGCACTTGTTTGGCGTACCAAAAGCAATGACGCAGAGCGAGATTGATGATGTTATTACCCGCTTTACACAAACAGCACAACAAGCCGAAAAAGCAGGTTTTAATGGAATACAAATACATGCTGCACATGGTTATTTACTAGCTCAGTTTTTATCGCCTCTTACCAATCTGCGTAACGATCAGTGGGGAGGAAGCTTGCAAAACAGAGCGCGTTTATTGCTGGAAATTACTCGTAATATAAAAGCACTTTGTTCGCCTACTTTTTCGGTATCGGTAAAGTTAAACTCTGCAGATTTTCAACGAGGCGGGTTCGAACCAAGTGATGCGCAAGTTGTAGTCGATTTACTTAATGAGCTCAATGTTGATTTTGTAGAGCTTTCAGGTGGCAGCTATGAAGCGCCGGCAATGCAAGGGAAAACCGGCGATGAGCGCACACTAGCCCGCGAGGCATATTTTTTAGAGTTTGCAAAAGTAATTAGCCAGCGTTCTTCAATACCCATAATGACAACTGGCGGCATCAGTCGTTTATCTATTGCAAATAATGTAATTGAAAGTGGAGTTGCTTTAGTCGGAGTCGCTACTGCGCTTGCATATCAGCCCAATTTACCAAATAAATGGCAAAATGAGCCATTGCAATTAGCCGTGTTACCCAATGTTACTTGGCGAGATAAAACCCTTGCTGGGCTTGCTATAATGGCATTGGTTAAAAGGCAAATACGCCGTGTTGGAGAAGGTAAATCGGTAAAAACAAACGCATCCCCTTTATTTACGTTAATAACGGATCAGCTCAGATCGTTAAAGCTAACTAAACGTTACCGCAAGCGTTTTTTGGCTGAGTTAAACTAAATGTGCATTCGGTTATAAAGTTCAAGAAACGATTGTCTAAATTTAATGTAAACCCCCATTACAGCTTATCTTTAGTTTTGCGGTTGAAATACTAATCGCTCGTTCCCATTATATTTTGTAGGTGCTAAGTTTTTAGGCACCTATCTCTATAGTTTTCACATTATTCGAATTTAATTCTTGTAGATTAATGATTCTAATTTTAGACAATTTTAATTGAGAGCTTGATAATTTTTGAGCGATCGTTCAAAGTGATGCGTAGTTATCTTGGTAACTTTTTTATTTACTATTACCTAAGCCTTAACGTGTAAGTATTCTTATTTATACTGGAGAGTCTCAATGATTAAAGTTTCAGTACTTTACCCAAACGCAGCCGATGCTCAATTCGATTTTGACTACTACTGCAATGCACATATTCCGCTTATTGCCGATTTACTAGGTGATGCATTAATTAGTGGCTCCGCAGATGCTGGGCTTGCTGGCGGTACACCAAATGAAGCACCAACTTATATTGCAATGGGGCATCTTGTTTTTGAATCGGTAGAAGTATTTCAAAATTCATTTGCACCGCACGCAGATAAAATTTTGGCAGACCTAGCTAATTTTACAAACACCCAGCCACAAATCCAAATTAGCGAAATTAAGCTATAAATTTAATTTAAAATAACGAGGGCAAACATGGCAACTACACTTGCATTTGACGTATACGGTACGCTAATTAATACTCACGGCGTACTGTCCTTACTCGACGACATGATTGGCGACAACGCCCAAGCATTTTCAAACACATGGCGCGAAAAGCAATTAGAATACTCATTTAGACGTGGGTTAATGCAAAATTATATTCCTTTCTCGCTATGTACCAAACACGCACTCGACTACGCCTGCTTAGCGCACAAAACCGAGCTGAGTGACGAGCAAAAAGCACAGCTGCTAGAGCTTTATAAAACACTTCCTGCGTTCGACGATGTAAAAGCCGGTCTTGAACAATTAAAAGCGAAAGATTACCGTTTGTTTGCATTTTCAAATGGGGCTGCCAATGCGGTTCATACCTTATTAAAAACGGCAGGTATTGATGAGCTTTTTGAAGGGGTAGTAAGTGCCGACGATGTTAAAACTTTTAAGCCAAACCCAGGGGTTTATAGTCACTTTTTACGGGAAACAAATTCAACAGGTGCAAACACATGGCTTGTATCAAGTAACCCGTTTGATGTAACCGGTGCTATATCGCATGGCATGCGCGCCGCTTGGATTCAGCGCTCAAAAGAATCTATTTTCGATCCGTGGGAAATACAACCAAACACAATCGCAACCGACTTACTCGATTTAAAAGCAAAATTAGAAAGCGTTAACTAATTTTATATCCCCTTTTGCCTATGGTGTAACGTGCCATAGGTGTAAAGGGGGTTTACGCTTTAACTACTTACACCGCGTTTTGTTTATAAACGTACACCTAATTACTAATTCCCGCCTTAATTAACTCAATCACAGTATTCATGCGTTTTGCCAGCGGTCGATTTCGATGATGGCACACATAAATAGATTCACTAACTGGATTTACTAAATGATGCGTTTTAATAAGCTCAGGCTTATTAAATGCTCCTACAGCATGAGCAGGTAATACCGTAAAGCCTAACCCTAAACTTACAGGCTCTAGTATTAAACTAATTTGGTTAGAAAACCCTGCCCGCTTTATTTGGTCAATATGTTCAAACTCACTGTAGTTTTCGCTAAGTAATAATTGTGCGTGGTGTTTTGCGTCGGGATGACCTATAAATCCTAAGTTACATAATGTTTGCCACGTTGGCGTTTTAATTGTTGCAGGTGTTACAAGTAATAGCGCCTCTTTACCTATTTTGTGGCTTGTTACTTCGCCAAGCACAGGCGGATGAGTTAAAAAGCCAATGTCGGCGCTATGATTTGCTATTGCTTGTTCCACACTTTCATTTGGCGCAAAACGGTAATCAATAGTCAGCCCTTCATGCTCAGATTGCAGTGCTAGTAACTGGCTATAAAATTTTAAACCACAACTGCCCGGTGATTGAATTTTTATAGAACCCCTATAGGGTGAATCATCTTTTAACTGTTGCTCTAAAAACTGCCAATCTTTAAGAAGTTGACTGCCCTGCTGATATAAATTTTGGCCCTGTGGCGTAAGCGAAAACTGCTTACCGTGGCGCTCAAGCAAGGCGCAGTTAACTTGCTGCTCTAGCTTTTTAATATGCTGACTCACGCCCGATTGCGTCATGTAAAGGCGCTGGGCAGTTTGGGTAAAATGATTTACCTCAACCAAAGTGCAAAATGTGTTTAACCATGTAGGATTTATCATTACAAAGCATACTCAAAATGATGATTAATGATAATTTTACTTAATACTTCCCTGTTCGTAAACTAACTCCATCAACTAGTCATAAGATTAGTCACAAGCTAAGTCACAAGTTAAAGAGGAAGTATTATGAGTCATACATATCCACGTAGTTTTTCGCACATAGGTATTTCGGTTCCCGACGTTGAAAAAGCCGTTGAGTTTTACACTAAGGTTATGGGATGGTACACAATAATGGAACCTACCTTAATTACCGAAGACAAAAGCCCAATTGGCGAAATGTGCACAGAAGTATTTGGCGAAAAATGGGAAAAATTTAAAATAGCGCACCTATCTACAGGCGATCGTATTGGTGTAGAAATCTTTGAATTTAAAAACCAAGAAAACCCAAAAAACAACTTTGAATACTGGAAAACAGGCATCTTTCACTTTTGTGTTCAAGACCCAGATGTAGAAGGCTTAGCGGAGCGTATAGTAGAAGCCGGCGGTAAAAAACGTATGGAAGCACCACGTTATTACTACCCTGGAGAAAAGCCATACCGCATGATCTACATGGAAGACCCGTTTGGTAATATTTTAGAGATTTACAGCCACAGCTACGAGCTTATTTACAGCGCTGGCGCTTACTAAGTTTAGGTGAGTTAAATATTAAGTCTAAAAGGTCGCAGTATATTTACTGCGACCTTTTTCGATTAGCTTCACTTTTATATTTAATAAAATAAGTTTAACGATCTTTTTTTGGAGGACCTGTTGGCGCTTCATTTGCGCTTATGTATCCATCTTGGTTTTTGTCGAGATGTTTAAAGCGTTGATCTGAAGCCTTAAACTCTGAACGTTCTACTTTCCCATCGTTATTTTTATCAAATCGTTTAATAAAATTACTGTTTTTATTCGCTGGTGTTGCTTGAGATTTTTGAGAGTTGTTTGTTTGGGTTAAGCTAATATCAGCGTATTCACTTTTACTCTCTAACAAGGTTCCTGTTGCTACATCAACTACGCCGCCTCTTACCATACGAACATAATTATTCACTCGAATTAAATCGCCTTGCGGACCTCTCGATGTAGGTTCTCCTACTTTAGGATCGCTGCGTTGAGAGCCCGCGCCGTGCACATCAAGTGTTATACCGCGCATTTCACCCAAAGCTTTACCAAAGGCAATATATACCGCGCCCTCTTCTGGCACCGGACCATCAAGGTGAGTTGTAGAGCTCCAATAGTATGAGTAATCTTTTTCACCGGCCTCATTTATAATTGATGATGTTTCAAAAATAGGATCTATCGCAGCAGAATCAGATGTAGCTGGCGAGCGAGTATAATCAACAATACTTTGCAGCTCTTTGGCATTGGGTAAGCGCCAATCGTTATAACCGCCTAAAGTTGACTGCTCAGCGTATTGGAGTGCTTGTTGCCAATTTAGCCCCTTGTTACTGTCGGCCTTTTGCCACGTTAATCCTGTAGCGGTATCTAAAATAGTGCCGTTACTCTTATCAACAAAATCGTTTTTTCCGTAATCAGTGTTTCCTCTAACAAACCTAAAGTACATTTTGTTAGGCTCTTGAGTGCGCGGATTATATTTTGGGTAGCCTTTAATGCGGCCATCAACAAAATTTACGCCAAAAACAGTGTCATCGCTTTTCATGGTTTTAGCAACGTATTCGGTGCTTGACCACGTTTGCGCGTCTATTTCTCGCTCCCCTGCACTTGTGTTACCAATAGGCTGATTAAAGTAATTGGTGTCTATAAAAGGATAAAGCGCTTTATCTCCTTTCACGCTGCCAGAAAATTCAATTAAAGAATAAAGTTCTTTAATAGTCGGTATTCGCCAGTCGCTAAAGCCACCTAATTTACACTATTAACTTTTTTTAGTGCTTCTTCAAAAGACAGTTTACTACCCATCTCTTGTTGCCAGGTTAATCCCGTTACATTATCGGTAACTGTGCCGTTATGATTATCAGTGTACGAAGGCGGATTAATAATGTAATTCGCATCTTGACCAAAAAAAGCATCGTCGCTTTGCGGTAATTCAATAACGTCATTGTTGCTATAAGCAACTCTTTGGTTAGTATCAACAATTGTATAGTTGTTTGCTACTTTAGGAGAAGTAGTTTGAGGCGTATTTTTTAGCTCCATTAAATCTTCACCAAAAATTACATTACCGCTGTAATTTTTTTGAATTTCTTTCATGCTTGCTACGGTATCAACAACCGTTGAATTAAAATGGGTGTATACCAAATTTTTAACGTTCGCTTTATTAGCCATAGAGCTTGAGTCAGCTAGGTTTAGATGCGCATTTCCTTTGGGCTTTTTATTTTCTCGACTTTGAGACGACTTATTGCCGCTTTTATTTTTACGGCGTCCGTCTTTCATTATCATACCGCCCGAATCAATGATCATATAATCGGCATTTTTAGCAAATGTAGGTAGTTTGTCAGAATAAGTAAGGTCACCAGTAATAACGATAGACTGCCCTTTATAATCAAATCGGTAGGCAATAGTATAAATTGTATGGGGTACTTTGAGTGTAGTCACAACAATATCGTCTATTTTAAACGACTCACCACCCTTTAAATCTTTTACTTCAAACGCATTTTTACGCTCATCAAGTGTGCGGTTTGTTTTGCTTAAACGATATGAAATGTCTTCGTTGTATAGCTCTAAATTTAACTCTGTGAGCTTAACGGTATTAGGCGGACCCATAATAGTGAAGTTATCCTGACCTAAAAGAGAGCCAATAAACATAGGAACAAATTCTTCGTTATGATCAAGATGATGATGGGTTAAAAATAGTGCTGATATATTTTTAGCATTAAAGCCTAATTTATTTAAGTTGGCTTGCGTGCCGTTTCCCATATCAACCAAAATATGTGTGTCACCTAGCGAAATTAACGTGCTTGCACTCGCTCGGTTCTCATTATAAATGGGTGAACCTGACCCAATAATAGTAGCCGTTAATTGCTCTGCAGCATTGGCTACAGTCAATAACTCGCAACCTAATATTATTAGCGCAACGATAAGTTTTTTCATAGTAAACATGACCTTTTATCGAGATATAATGACCTTGTATATTGCGCACTATACAAATCTATTTGAGTATATTCATAGAATTTACAATACTTTACCCATGTTATGAGGAGCTATCGAAACACTTAATTAGAGTGCTTAATAAACAATGTCGCAAAGGTTAGGATGGATTTTAGGGTTATTTACCTTGATAAATATAAGCTAAATAAACAGTGGCTGTAAGATAGCCTAAAGATAAGCAACTATTTAAACCCCAAACGCAGTACCAAAACTTACCTGAGAAATAACTACTGGTACGCAATTTTTTATTTATTAATGCTAATGAAGATGGGATTTGTAATAAGGCGGAAAATCCAAGCAGCGGTGCAAAAAAAAACATTAAAACTAAGCCTGATGCACTCGTAGCTGGTCCGCTACTTTGTGATGTTATTGGCGCTAACGTCCAATATAACAAAGTAAATGCGGCAAGTGAGCAGATTAAACCTAAAAGTTGAATTGAACGCATATTATCCTGTGCATATTAAGAGATCTGCTTGCTTAAATTTATACCTTTTTTAACAAATTACTTAAGCGATTACTATCACTAAGTTATTTAAAATTTTAGAACAGTGACAGGTTTATTTTTTATGCGTGCAATAGGGGTTTAGTAGTAATAGAGACTTACTTTAATGGGTGGTGTGCGAGTGACGGCATAAAAATAGATGAACGCTTAACCAAAAAGTAAATTTAGTGGCATCGTTTTATTTGTTAAATTAAAGTGGCTGTCTAATTTGATTTTTAATCACATACCACGACCATAAAAAAACCACAGGGTAAATAATATTTTGTAATACAGTGTTTAAATAGTGCTGAAATTTCTGTTTGTGTAAGAACAATAGGTAATTTTCTCGATCGTTCATTTTTTACAAAATCGAATGATAATGAGAGGGGTTTCTTGATGATTTATTTATATAGAAAACTTAGCGCATTCAATGCGTTGGCTTGTGTACCTTGCGCTATATTTTGCGAGTTCACTAAATGGTTTAAATATAACTCCGCTTTAGTATCTCCCATAGAACTAGGGTGTTGCATATTATTAAAGCGGATATAGGCAGCTATTTAAAATAGATAAGCTTCAATAGTGCTTTTTGTACAGCGCTTGTTATACATATAATATTTAATCATGGTTAGAAACAGAGATTTCATAAATGATATTCAACCTCAAATACGCACTGTGTATAGACAGTTTTTGTGTTTTGTCCAATAACATTATTAAAAGTCGTTTTGATGTGTTTTAACAGCGATCATTTTATAGCATACGTAATTGCTTGTTTACATTGGCGTTATTTAGTGGAATTATTGAGCCATGTAATATACGCCGTTTTGGGGTGTTATAATCCCCCAAAGTGGTGTTCAATAAGCTGTTGAACAAAGCCGCTACGCGGAGCTAGCAACCTCTAGCATAATTGCCACACTTGTCATTGGGACTTCCCCCTATTCACCGGAGAAAACCAATG
>NZ_WTLC01000038.1:0-48794 GCF_011378875.1 Pseudoalteromonas sp. Z9A5 | reverse complement strand
GCTCTGCTTTTGGGATAGATAGTGGTTTGGCGATTACTATCAGATCAAATTCAGAGCATGTTTTCAAGTTTTATTCCTTAAGATCCAACCTATGAGCACTCACTACCTTATTAATTAACTATTTAAGTAATATCTTATTCAAAACCCAAATCATGAAAAACGCCCGACACTTTATTTTCATTGAATCGCCACGGTGGTAGGCCAAGCCAAATGCTTAACAATTTAGTATCACCACTATAAGCGTTGACCGAAAACATTGTTTTTTCTAGGTGGCTATTTTCTATATACGTAGTGGGATTTATAAACACTGTTTGCATAGGGATAAAAAACCAGCTATCAATAAGTGCATGCTGCTTACCAGAATAGCGAAAGTTATGACCACTCATAAAAAAAATACTTAGGGTTATAAATGTTAATGCTATTTTTAACCCAATATGACCTTTTTGTTTTAGTTTAGGAAGCACAAAACATAATAACCAACAGAACAAAAATAGCGCGAACGCCAGCCACTGAGAGACATTAGAAGGTTTGACAATCACTTCTAGGGCATCACTACCACCTGCAAAAAAAATTGGCACCTGCACACTAGCAATAAGTAAAAATGCTACCATTGAAACACAAATAAAAAGTGCGATAGATACAACCGATTGCTTGTTCATTAGTATTTAAACCCTATACCGACAACATTAGTATTGTTTTTACTTGGAGCTGGGCGCGTAATAGATTTCCCCTTTACCATCAATAAGGAAGAATTGCTGCCATCTAAAAATATAGCGCTGTAAGCTGTCTTATTATGCCCTTCCCTCAAGAATATCTATTACATTTTTATTTCCCATTGCATTCGACAAAGCGAAGGCAGATTCACTAATATAAGCACCACTTTTAACAAGAAATGATATTAGATCCACGCTCTCAGGAATTAGTAATAATGATTGATGTAGTGGATTTATACCCTCATTATTATAAATATCTAAATTTGCACCCGCTTGGGCAAACAACTTAACAGTAGTAAAATCATTATTTCTTATGGCGTAATGAATTGGTGCGTTGCCGTAAACATCAACTGCATTTACATTAACCCCTTTTGAAAGTAGTAACTTAATTAACTGTTCATCAGCTATTTTGCCTATAAATATCGTAGCTTGATGAAGTAGGTTCCATTGCTCTGTTTCGGTTGTATTTTCAAAAGAAAGTCCATTTAAGAAACACCTTTCTAAAAAAATAGCATTCCCTTTGTTAATTGCTTTAACAACATCTCGGTTACTGAACTCAAACACGACCTCTCCTGAGATATAACGCCATTATCTTTATTACGATTAGAAGTTATTGTTAGTAGTACTTACCACCACTTATCAAGTTGTTTCATTTTGTTATAAATTTCAGATAACTCTATTGAGCAACTAGTACTTTTAAGTGTAAATGACCCAACACCTAAACTATCTTTAGATTGAATCTCAGTAACTAATTCTATACCCGATTTAGTAAATGAAATTAGTGGATTGTTACTCAAATCATTTAGAGTAATAATCCCTGACTCTTGTTCTTGTAGTTTCAAAATAGAGTCATGAAATTTATCCCATACACTGCATTCAACCCAGCACTTTTTAACCGTGAGATTTACGCTTTGAAAAGGCATATTCCAAGACACTATTATATCAAACGCTACGGATGGCAATCGGTCTGTAGCGTCGGTAACATCAAGTTGTACTTCAAGTTCATTGTTACGGATTAAATTGAACATACTTCCCCTGTACTGCTAACGCCTTTTAATGCTTTGTTAGGTATACTTTGCTATTAAATAAACCCCAAGCACAATAACCAACCAAAAAAGATTACTATAAGTTAGATCATGTCTTTTTCTAGGTTTGACATGGGGTGGATAAACGACTTCCCACTTTTTACTATTTGCACAGTCTAATAATATTTTGGGTGTTATCGCAATACGATTAACTTTCTTATTAGGTGGTTTAAACAAAAAACTCCAAACATTTACGCCTTCATCGTTACTATGAAAATACCAAAGATAACCATCCATATTTACGCTAAAGTTTAAAGTATACTTATCAATCAATTTAGAAAAATCATCACCTTCAATACCAAGCTCATTAAATAGATCAGTGTTTAGATCTAGTTTAACGTTATCAACTACACATTCACTTTCTATTAGGTTAAATATTTGCTCAATTGTAATCACGGTATACCTAATACCTTACTAAGAGGAAAATAATAATGAGTTAAAATTGGCGACAAAGGATAAAAACCAACTGCTATATAACTTTAACCCCAAGCCAATAATCCACCAAAACTTATCGAAACAATACAACCTATAATAATAAAAAGAGTCCGTTTGGAACCTTGAAAATATTTAAAAGCAAATCTTTGGGATATTGATATACCAAAATAGATTATTACACATCCCAATAAGCTCATATCACCCATTATTGCCATTAGTATTGATGCTACTACAAAAAGACTAGCGATAACCTTTAGGAGCCGCTTATCTATTTTATGATTCGATGCTTTCATATTTTGCTCATATAACAAGCCTATAGATTAACTCGTTTTTTTATTATTTTTATTGATAAACAAACCATAGCCGAGTTCCTATTTTGGTTCAATAAATCACTGTATATTTACGCAGCATATAAAAAGAGTTTGCTGTTGTTTTAATTGGTATTTTTTAAGGTATTGCTGGTATTTAAGTGGCTTTATTCAAGTTAAAAGGGCTTACCCTTCTTAATACATCGTGTTTTGCAGCTTTTCTATATTATGAGCAAGTGTAAAGGTTGGGGTCTAATTATCTTATTCGTTGCTATTTCGATTTTTTACGTCAATCATTTTTTAAGCCACTTTTTTAAAACCATATTAAAAACCTTTTAAATATTACATAAACTCTTTTAGGCCCCCGTTGAGCAATTTATTTTTATAGCTTTTATGGTTTTAACACTGCCATCAGGTTACTTCTCAATAAACTACCGCTCTTTTTTACCATGGCGATAATATTCAATAACCTCTCTACCACTTTTTGTATAGCGACGAATCTGCTTGTCATGGAGCTTACCGTTTGCATCATAATTTTGATAACTAATATAAGGATTTTTATATTCATAGTAGCGGCTTTGTTCAAACCACTCGCCTACTTTATTTCCATTACTATAATTGCCTTTTAAAATAATTTCTCCTCGCTCGTCTACCTCAATATAAGGACCATGAAGTACTCCTTTTTTATAAAAGCACTCTTTATAAGCAGTTTCATTTAAGTACCTTTGTTTATCAAATCGAGAATAGTAGCGACCGATGTATTGTCGGTTCGTATCTTTACTTCCAGCCGATTCATATTCTTCTATCAAAACTCGTTCTGTGCCTGCATAGGTAAGTGATTTAACCCAACCACCATCTCTAGACTTATGATATTCTCGTTCAATATCGTTCTTATCGTAATTGATCCATTTAACGGTGTCGCCATGTTTACTTTTATAAACAATGACCGATTCCTTTAATTTACCTGACTCATCCCAATACTTTGCTGGGCTAGCTCTAAATGCTTTCCCGTATGTTTTTTGGCTCTTAATGTTGCCATTTTCATAGTATTCTAACCAAGTCCCAGCACGTTTACCTTGGTTGAAAAATTGAACCTGTTTAAGCGCTCCTGATTTATATTTGAGCTCTTTTTTATTATATTTTACGTTTTCTACGGTTGTTATATTCTTTTCTTTATCCGTATAGGTAGTGGCATTTACCTGACACGAAATAAAAGTTAACAGGCAGGCTAATATTGATAATCTCATTTTATGTTCCTTACTTTAAGGATGTAAATAACAGGCGATTTCGAAAAAAGCGTAGGTGATCTCGAAATCGATCATTATTTCAATTTAATATTGACCGACTCTAAATACTCTTCCAACCAATAAGCTTAGAATAAATAGTATGTAGACCATCCATGCGTGAATAATATCTAAGACGTTATGAAATAGGCTGTCGTAATGTTTGTTCTGATCAATAAGAACTTTAGTCAGCTTGTTATCGTCGCGGTTAATTTTAGTTATAATCCCATTGATTGAGTAATCATCTACCTCAAGCAAGGTTTCAGAAATATTTTTAACTGATGAAACAGCAGGTAAAGTCTCTACTAAGCGATAAGAGTTTTTCGTATTACTTTGTAAATATTTATCTGTAGGTTGAATAATGTAAAAGTCGTTGCTTAAGAGTTCTGGCTTGAAGGAATTTAGGCGTCTGTAGTTAGGACCAAATGCAATACCATTACTCTTTGCAACTTGCTCATCACCTTGTTTTAAAAGCTCATCAATAATCACGTTTTTTTGCTCATTAATAAAACCTTTAAAAATTTTCTGTTTTTCGTTGAGTAACGTATTGCTAGAAAGCTTCTCTATTAGCGTCTTGTATTTGTACTTTTTAGTTAGGTATTCCCTTAACATTTGGCTATTCTCATCCAAAACATACTTTTGTCCGAATTCCAGTTCATACTTTGCTTCAACGTAGCAGATCTCCAATAAAAGCTTAAAATAGTAACTTTCTGGAAAAGAAGTCGCGTAATGAACAAATAGTGATTTTTTTTGAAGTTTTGAATAGTTAGGATCATCTCGAAAGTAACGATAAGGGCTTTGACTCATATTACTCGTTTTTGAAGAGATAATGGTCATAAATAACTCTTTCGTATATTGGATTTGTCCAATCAAAGCTATTCTCTCGTTGATTTGGCTTAGATCAATATCATGCTTCCACCCCGTGGGGACTAACGTGTTATAACCTGGAAACTTATCAATATTAGGAAGCAAACTGAGGTTATTAACGATAACCTCTTGATTTACTACTAACGGGTAATTTCGAAATTCTTCTAAGCCATTAAACTCTCGCTGCAGCTCGCGGACAGAAAGTTGAGTGACTAAATCATCGAGGTTATTGCTCATGTCAGTGGTCGTCAACGTATAAAAAAACGGGAAAAGCATAAATAAAAAAAGATAAGCGAAGCGTTTCTTGCGATTAACTTCTCGTTCTAAAATACTCCCTTTGAATTCTTCTTTTTTACTATAAGCAGCATGGTTAAAGTAATTACCGTTTAAACTCAATACAGAAATTACTTTTGCGTCTCTCCCCTCCTCTAAAAGCCCCTCAATGGTTATTTCTTTGGCTTCACCGATCATATCCTTTAAACGAGCCGTAAAATTATTCAAATTTATATAATAAGGACCTAAACGGTAACTACCAGCTTGCCCTCGCAAACGACCAGTCAGCTTCACTCTAAATTTTTTACTAAAATCGGTTTTATAAAAAGGTCTAGGTAAAACCCAACCAATAAAAATAACAAACACTAAAAATAGAATAATGCCTGCAATTAAGGTGTTATCAACAAAGGGGTAAGCCATAAGCAATAGCGCTACAAATAAGCTTGGAATGCGACGTTTATCTATGTTTGCACGACAGTATTCATCGTAAGTGACTTGTACATCCGTTTCCTCAAGGTGGTATTGTGTTTGACCTATTTTGTCTAAATCTCGATGACTAACAACATTAAAAGAGTCATCAATAGAAACAGCAAGCGCTCCCCGCTGGCGGGCCGGAAGTATAAACTCGACCGTATTATTCTCATCAATACAAAATTCAAGCTGTTTAACAATATCGATGTCGATCTCAAAGCGCTCAAAGAAACGACGAAGCCGAGCTGGCTTCCCCCACTTTTTATCTCGAATAAGAAAAGGACCAAAGCTGTCACTGATTCGGTAAACAGGCTCTTTGGCTTCGATTGGCTCGCCATAAAAATCTGACATAGCTGCAGCTTCAGCCTTCGTTAACAGACGTTCAGGAGTTATCTCTTTAAGTTTTTCGTCTAAAAACTTTAAATAGTGAGCACGTTCAATTTTATCTGAATTGATAAAGTTAAAGAGGCTCACAAAAACATAAAATAGACTTAAAATAACAAAGATGGAAACAAGGACGAAAATAAAACCGCTCATGAATTAACTGCCTAGTAAAATTATTATAATATCAAAATGTTAAGGTTATTTTCCTGAATTAACATTGAAGGACACCACTTACACCACTTTATTGAAGCCATTAAACGGCACCGGTGATATTTTTTCGAGAAAAACGAAGAGAAGTAAACAAAATAATTACTTATCAATATTTTACCACAGCTAAACGAAGAGGTTCACCACTTTATAAATTTGCAATTAATAGCTAAATTTTACTATTCGTCCACCCCGGACCGTGTTGTTATATGGCGATTACTCAACACAGAAAGAGCTTGAATTTACCGAAATAATATCACCAGACTGCATTTCTATTTTAAACGTATCACCATCTTGGCTAGTTGTATTTACAGATACTGATTGTCCCCAAGGATTTTCATTTGGAATGCATACATTTGTACAACCACTAAACTTAATTACGACCTTTTCAAGTTGCAATTTAAAGCTTACAAGCGTTAAAGCATTTGCCCAATCAAATTCAATATTGATTAAAGTGGCATCGTGTAAATTTAAATTCGCAAAATTAGCCATAATCGCCTTGCCATATAACGAGCCTTTAGATTAACTCGTTTTTATTTGTTTTTATTAATAAACAAACCATAGCTGAGTTCCTATTTTGGTTCAATCGATTACTGTATTTTTACACAGCATATAAAGAAGTTTTTGGTGTTGTTTAAATTGGCGTTTTGGAAGTGATTACGAGTGGTTGAGTGGCTTTTATTTAGGTTAAAAGGGCTTCCCCTTTTTAATGCATCGTGTTTTTCAGCTTTTGTATATTATGAACAAGGCAATACAGTTGCCGCACAATAAAGTAAAGGCATTTACATGCGTTTGATCTTGTAAGGTCAATTTATTCATCCCTTTATTCACGCCTTTATTTACAATAATATTCCGCTTTTTATTTAAAGGAAAGCAGGCTCAATACAGCCAAGTCGTTTACCATTCTTTAATAAAAATTATTGTCGCTTATCGCGCTATCTCTTTTTACTTTCATTTTGTCATTATAGCTAAGTTTTTACGAGATTCATTTTTATAAATTTCACTTAACTTACTTATATCATTGATAATTTATGTAAAAGTTAGAATGGGTGTCATTCTAACTTTCCTCATGTTGCATCTTCTTCTATTACATCATGTAATTTAAACTTAACCCATAAATCAAAAGTTGGAAAATGATCCGCATCAGATAGTTCGCTTTCTTTTCGTTCTTGTAGCTCTTCTATACAATGTGTTTCTAACCAAGTCACAGCACCACTATCCGATCTAGTATTTAGCAAAACAACACCTGCATCATGAAGGTCTTCTAAAACTAAAAAATGAGATGGTAACCCAGCATCTTTCCTAAATAGAGTCGTTATTTCAACTGATTCTTGGATATTTGGAGTGATCGTACATTTACCATAACCTCGATGAACTAATAGCCACTTGAGATCTTCAGGCAACACAATATTTAGTGCTAATTCAACCTGCTGAAGAGCTTTCTCAGTTTCCGTTATTGTCCCAATGAAATAATAAAGGTTACTATCAACCAATTCTCGAACAATGCTCACTGATAAATACCTCTGCAAAATAACGAGCCTGTAGATTAACTCGTTTTTTTATTTATTTTTATTTATTTTATTGATAAACAAACCATAGCTGAGTTCCTATTTTGGTTCAATCGATTACTGTATTTTATGCAGAATATAAAGTAGGAGTTTAGTGTTGTTTTAATTGGCGTTTTAGACGGGATTACGGGTACTTGAGTGGCTTTTATTTAGGGTAAAAGGGCTTGTCCTTCTTAATGCATCGTGTTTTGCAGCTTTTGTATATTATGAACAAGGCAATAGAATTGCCGCAGCGTAAAGTAAAGGCATTCACTTTTGTTTGACCTCGAAAGGTCAATTTATTCATCCCTTTATTCACGCCTTTATTTACAATTATATTCCGTATTTTATTTAAAGGTAAGCAGGCTCAGTAAAGCCGAGTTGTTTAGTATTTTTTAATAAAAATTGTTATCGCCTATCGCGCTATCTATTTCTACTTTTATTTTGTCAATGTAGTTCAGCTTTTTACGTTATTCATTTCCATAAATTACACTTAACTCACTGCTATTATTGATAATTTACGAAAAAGTTAAAATGGGTGTCATCCTAACTTAATCCTCATCCTAACTTAATCCCGTAGAAGTTAGAATGCGTGTCATCCTAACTTCAAAAAACAATCAATTAAAAGTAGTAAAATACGCTCCTAAAAAGAGTAATTCTAAAGCCTCAACACTTTGCTAAGCGCCAATAAAACAGTTTGGCTAAAGCAACGAACGGAGTGAGGAAAGCCAACTGCTTTTTGTCCGTTTAAGCAGTTTTTTATATGCAAAAATGTACATTTTTGTCAAATATGTCATAAATGTGCGATTTACATTTCAAAATAAATTTATATTAGATAGAATACACATGATTTTAAAATATTAACTCCTTGGTAAAACTTATGATTAAAAGGTTTGGATTTAAAAACTTTGCTAGCTTTAAAGATGGTACTGAAATCAACTTTTCTTGCAAAGAAAATATAGTTGATGAAGATAACCAAGATATAAACTTATCTAAAGTTATCGGAATTAAAGGCGCTAATGGTTCAGGAAAAACTAACATCCTTAAAGCAATTACCTTCTTATATTGTTTTTGTGTTAAAAGGATGAAAACTAGGATAGATACAAAGGATGGTGAATCTAAAATAATGATTCCTTTGTCAAGTTTTTCGGATAATGAAGATATTACTGAATTTTATATAGAATTTTTACTTTTTGGAACAACGTATTACTATGAATTGGACATTACGGCCACAGGTATCGTAAGAGAAGAAATAAAAAGGAAAAGTAAGAAAGAAGTAATATGTATTACTCGTGAAAAAAATAAAATAACAAATTGCTTAAAAGAATTCGATGAATTAAAGAGTTTAAAATTAAAAGCGGACCAATCACTTATAAGCATAATTGATGACTTTGAATTCAACTCTGAAATGATTGACTTGAAAGTGATGCGTACCTTTTTTAGTAAAGCCTTATTTAATGTTGGAGTTGATGGATATCAAAACTTAGAGATAGGTGATGATTACTTTGAGGTTTCTGAGTTTTATAATGAAAATAATGAAGCTTTGGATTTCGCAAAAGAAGTTATCTCAAGCGTGGATGATGGCATTAGAGATATAATAATTGAAGAAACAACAGATAAATCTACAGGAAGTAAAATATTTTATCCCATGTTTGCTCATAAAATTGAAGATTTTGATTTCTTAATAGGTTTGGCGCATGAATCTATGGGAACTAAAGCACTCTTTCTTACTTTACATAAATATTGGTTAACAATTAAAAATGGTGGATTGCTAATTTTGGATGAGTTTGACACTCATCTTCATGCCATGATTTTACCTGAAATTTTAGAGCTTTTTACTAATCCTAAAATTAATACTCTAAACGCTCAATTAATAATTACCGCTCATAATACAGAAATAATTGATTCTCTTGGTCGATATAATACAGTACTTGTTAATAAAGAGAATAATGAAAGTTATAGTTACAGGTTAGATGAGGTTTCTTTATTGAGAAATGATCGACTAATATCTCCTATTTATAAAAAAGGTAAGATCGGTGGAACCCCTAAGAATATTAAAGGATTAACGTCAAGAATTGTAGAGCATTGGAGCAATCATGACTAAAGATTTTTCGAAAGCACCTAAGCAACAGAGTTTTCTATCTTCAATTCCACAGGTATTTCTAAGAGATTCAGACATTATAAACAGATCCAAGTTTAACTTTTCTTATTTTGATTCTAATCCACCAGGTCAAGATTTTGTAGATTGGAATACAACGGAAGGTAATAGCAAACTAGTAAAACTTGTTAATAAATTAAAGGAATTTACTAGAGAGCCATTATCATACTGGGAATATCAAAAAATAGGTAAAGGGAAAAGAGGGGGGAAAGGAAAAAGGCAATCATGTTTAGAAATTTATAAAGCCTTTCCTAAAAAATCTGCATTCAAACATCCACCTCATGTCCCTGAAGATGTCTGGTGGGGAAGGTTTAGAATCGATAATGATACTAGACTAGCTGGTTTTGTTATTCCTGATAGCTTAAACCAAAATAATGAATATGATTGCAATACATTCTACGTTGTATTTTTAGATGATAGTCATCTGTTTTATATGACCTAGTCCGGATTGATGTGATTGCGTATAACGAGACTGTAGAATAACTCTAACAGCCAAATTTTATTATAAATCGAGTTCCTGTAATGATCGCCAAACGCTTTTAAAGCATTAGGTAATGCATTTGGAACCCATAAAACAGGCTATTTTTCTTAAAAAAAGTAATTCTACAGCCTCAACGCCTGCTTGAACGGACTAAAATTGCGGGTTGAAATTTGTACCTAACCCACTGTTTTAGTTTCGTTTGAAGCTCTTGTTAGCACTTTGAAAATGAACCAATTTGAGTTGGCATTCTAAAAGGATATTTGTTATTGAATGCACTTAAGCTTAAACATTTGATGATTTCACATGAATCATCGAATACTTTTTTTGCATTTTCAATAGTACATTGCTCTTGCCAACTTGCTTGAAGAGGAGGTATGGACTCAGAGGAGAAGCTAGAATTATCATCTGATTCAATCAAAACTGAACTTTTAACAAATACAGACCTACCGTGAGCTAATGAATTTCTTAGAATAAATAAACGTTCAATTAGTTTTCGGTGTTCTTCCTTTTTAGTGTCGTCAACATATAAAACTTCAGATAAAGCGAAAAATTTGGATTTTGGAGAAAACCTCAATTTGTCATCTATTTCATAGAAAGATTTTTCGCCACACAATCGGGCAAAGTCTGCTTTTTTTTGTCCAAATAAGTTGTCATTAAACACATTGTTCAGGTTATCCAACTGCTCTTTAAACCCATAAGCAATAGCAACTTTATCATTTATATGAGTACCCTTAACTGTTTTTTTATCAATAACCTCAAAGAAATCAGAAGGAGGAGAATCAAGTACTTCATTTACTCTAGCTTGCAAATCAAAGATCAATTTACAACTTAGATTTAAATAGCTTTCCACCATAAATGCAGTTAAGGCCACCGCCGTAATTCCTCCGCAAGTATTACCATAACCTTCAAATTGAAATGATCGCCTTGTTGATTCATAAAACCAACAATGAGAATAGATATCTCCAGAGAGATGACCACTGAATGACAATTTACACACTCCTATGAAAGGGCTAACACTTTATTGAACACCACTTTGGGGGTTTATAACACCCCAAAACGGCGTATATTACATAGCTCAATAATTCCACCAAACAACTTCAATGTAAACAAGTAATTACGTATGTTATAAAATTATCGTTGTTAAAATACACCAAAACGACTTTTAATAATGTTATTGGACAAAATTAAAATAGCTGTTTATATAAACAGTCCACTCTGAAGGTTAACTTTTGTTTATGTAGATGCCTTTTGTTTATGTAGCTACCTTTTACGACCATAATTAATAAACGCACGGATACCAAGCGCCATACGCAGACATATTGAGGCTTACTTACTACTCGATTAGCATTTTTATACGCTTTAATAGTTGGCGTTAAGCCTTGTTCGGTGGAAAAACTCGATTAAAAAACAAAAAGAAAGTAGTAGGAACATTTTGGCTTTATGCATTTAGCGCGTAATTAGCTAAAGCATTGGTTAGATAAGCGAGCCTTAACATATTAATGATACAAGCTCGCTGAGATGTTTATGATAAAAACGAATGAGTGAGGTATTTACTTCACATCAAAGTTTACTTGTTGAAAATATGGATTTTGTTCACGCGCTTTAAGTACACTAATTGTAGTAAGCACAATGAGTTGCAGCTCGCCATTCACATTAATAACAATGCATTCATCTTTATTAGCATTGCGCTTTGTGTCGGTAGCTACGCCACATACACCATCGCCATTTTTTAATTTAAGCTCAATGCTTAAATGGTGCATACAGGCAATTTCGATGTAGTCGTATTGGTTGCAACTGATCATAAAATCCCTCTTTTATATTATTTAGCCGGTTTAAAAATCATTAAGAAAGCAATAACAACAAGGTTGGCTATATACCAAAGATCTTTAATTACAAACTGCCCTAGGCGTTCCAGTAAAGTGGAAGAACTAAATGCACCGGTTGCGGTAATTAAGAATGTTTGGGTCATCATAAATACGCTTAAACACGCTAAGCCACTTACAATAATTAGCTTTTTATTATTTAAAAATAGCCCTAAGCCTAATAACACAGCAAATAATACATCAAACCCGCCAATTACGTTAGATGCGCCTTGTACGCTAAATACCGTGTATAACCACGACATAAACGGTGAGGTTTCTACTAAACTTACAATACCTTTTGCTTCAAACTCGTAAAACTTCATGCCGCCAATCCACAGCAAAACCATGGCAACCGGTATAAAGTTTAAAAGTACGTGTTGTTTGTCGGTAAGTTTGTCTTTATAAAACAAAAATAAATACAAAGGCACTACAGCAAAGTACTTAATTATGCCCTGCCCGCTGCCAATGATTGGAAAGCCGCCAAGTTGCGCCATCCAGCGGTTGCTGGCAAACAAGGTAAATAATGCAACTAAACTTATAATTGCTGCAAGTAAAAGTGCTGGTGTAGGTTTCATTAATTTAAGGCGAGCGAGCACGGTGGCGAATGCTAAAGCAACCATAAATGAGCCACTAATTAAACCTAACGCAGATACAGACATTAGCGAATCAACGCCATAAAAACTAAACGTAGCCGTTAACGTATTAGGGTTAGCCCCTAATGCAAACGATAAGCCAAGTAACAAAAAGCTACTCGCTAATAAAAAAGTAATCACGTTGTTGGTTAATTTTAAGTTCATTGTATTTCCATGTATTCGTTAAGACCTACAAAGACCTTGAAGATATATAAAAAAATTCAAATAAAGTAATTAAAATTAATAATTTACTATAAAGCTCAATTAGTTAAACAAAAAGTAAATGCTTGTTCATTAATTTAACTATTTATTTTCAACTTACGAGTTTTATTACTTTATTTATAAAATGATTTAAAACTGCTCTTCTTAGTTATTCATATGATGTGTATCATCTTTTTTATTATTAAATGAAGTAAGATGGAATTATTTCTTCGGTATTTAGAAGACGTGTATTTCTAAAATTTAAGGACGCATTAATGAAAGGTACTGATATTAAGGTTACCTCTGGGTTAATCTCAATAGTAATTGTTTTATTACTTTGGTTTGCTGTACCGCCTCCACAAGGTGTAACCGAAAATGCATGGCATTTATTGGCCTTATTTGTTGGTACTGTAGTTGCCATTATTGGTAAAGCGATGCCTATTGGCGCTATTGCTATTTTAGCTATTACTTCTGTTGCGTTAACGGGCGTAACAAATGATAGCCCGTCTGGTGCGATTAAAGATGCTTTAAGTGGCTTTTCTAATTCATTAATTTGGTTGATTGGTATTGCTATTATTATCTCTCGTGGTTTAGCTAAAACCGGTTTGGGAAACCGTATTGGCTATAACTTTATTTCGTTATTTGGTAAAAAAACAATTGGTATTGGTTACGCACTCGCGCTTTCTGAGCTGGTTATTGCACCTGTAACCCCTAGTAACACCGCGCGAGGCGGCGCTATTATTCACCCAATAATGAAGTCTATAGCAACAAGCTTTGGTTCATCGCCTGAGGAAGGCACATCTCGTAAAATTGGGCATTATCTTGCTTTAGTGAGTTATCACATAAACCCTATTACATCTGCTATGTTTATTACAGCCACTGCGCCAAACCCTTTAATTGTAAAGCTTATAGCCGATGCTACCGGTGCTAATATTAGCATTACATGGGGTACGTGGGCGCTTGCTGCTCTTTTACCAGGATTAGTGTGTATTGCGCTTGTACCTTTGGTTGTGTATGCCATTTACCCTCCTGAAGTTAAAAGTACACCCGATGCTAAAACCTATGCAGAATCAAAATTAACCGAAATGGGCCCTATGACCTACGGTGAAAAGGTCATGATTGGCGTTTTTTCTATGTTGCTTGTGTTATGGGCTGGTGTGCCTGCAATGATATTAGGGGCTGACTACGCAGTTAACACTACCGCTGTGGCATTTTTAGGTTTGTCGGTTTTATTGGTTACTGGCGTATTAAGCTGGGAAGATGTACTTAAAGAAAAGTCTGCGTGGGATACCGTAGTGTGGTTTTCAGCATTAGTAATGATGGCTACTTTTTTAAATAAATTAGGCTTGGTATCTTGGTTTTCAACGCTTGTTGAGAGCAACATTGACCAACTAGGGTTTGATTGGATTGTATCGGCAATTATATTAGTAGCGGTGTATTTTTACGCTCATTACTTTTTTGCTAGTACCACTGCCCATATTACTGCAATGTTTGCCGCGTTTTACGCAGCGGGCTTAGCGCTTGGTGCACCTCCTTTGTTTCTTGGTTTACTTTTAGCTGGGGCTTCTTCACTCATGATGTCGTTAACGCATTATGCCACGGGTACTTCACCCATTGTTTTTGGTTCGGGTTATGTATCGATGGAAAACTGGTGGGTAATGGGCTTTATTATGAGTATTATTAATTTAAGTGTTTGGGGTATTGTTGGCGGGCTTTGGTGGAAAGCACTTGGGTATTGGTAGCTTTTAGCAATGAATAGCCCACATATATTTATAAACATATATGGGCTAAAACGGGTAACGTAGCGTTACTTATTTTCGTTGCTTAACTTCTTTTTCTTAAATATTTGTAGGCGCCAACCCCAATGCAACGATCCAAGCCTTAAGAATATGGTGGCAATAAGCGATCCCACAATACACCAAAGGTAATGTACCTCTAACAAAAACAAAGCAGCATACACTAAGCCACCAGCCACACATGCCGCTGCATAAGGTTCATCACGCATTACAGAGGGGACTTCCCTGCATATAACGTCCCTTATTAATCCACCAAATATACCGGTTGTAGTCCCCATTGTTATAGCGACTATCATTCCGGCGCCACCCAGCAACGATTTTTCAATACCAACAATATTAAATATTGCCATGCCAATTGCATCGACCAGTAAAAAATAGTAATTATTTACATGCGGCAAGTAACGAATAAATAATACCGCAACAATTATTGCAGCATAGGTTGTGTATAAATAGTCTGGTCCTTCTACCCAAAATACAGGCTTATTTAAAAGTAAGTCTCTGAGCGTACCACCGCCCAAAGCAGTGACCGAGCCAACAACCACTACACCAAAGCCACCAATGTTTTTTTCATACCCGAGTAACGTGCCTGCAACTGCAAAAAAGGCGACACCCATTAAGTTTAATATATGAAAATATTCATCTGTCATCATAATTCCTTTTTTTAATGTATACGCCGTTGTTTCAACTTACATGCCAAAAAATAAAAATGAAGCTAACAAATAAACAGCTTAAAAATCAGTATATTAAAGTTTAAAAGAACTCTTTAAGTAAAAGAATTTTAGTCTCTGGCAAGGTAATAAAAGAAATTATTATATTTAAGTGTAGTTTTTACACATTTATTAGATTGATAGCTTTATTAGATTTAAACATTGCATTGTACGCTCACTAAACACCATCCTATTTACTTATTGTTTAAATTTAACTACTCCTTTAACATTAATATTGAATTAACTAAAATAGGTACTAGCAATAATGGGAAATCTAATAAAATGCTTTTTATTACTGTCAATTACGGCGGTTAGTATGCTCGGTTGCAAAAATACACTGGCAAAAGAAACTGCCAATAATGCTAAATACAGCAATAATAATGCGAGCTGGTTAGCTGGCTCTTCGGGTGTTACTCAAAGAATTGACGGTGGTTATAAATTAGATAAAACAGTTAATACGTCTGATTGGGTTGCAGGAGCAAAAGAGATAGTTAAAAACTTACCATCGGTAGGCCATGTTATTACATCATTTACTCACCCTGCTCATGCCTATCTTTTTACTCTGCGAGATAACAACAACCTTGATGTAGCGGCTATTCATCCCGATATGGTGCCTTCAATCGAAAACGAACACATTATTTTTGACGTGATTAAAGAGTATCGTCTCGCTGGTAAAAAAGTCATCTTATACTTAAATGCCGCAGGACCTTCTATGATAACCGACACCGATCCTGATAACGAAATAGCAATTAAAAAGGCGTGGGAAAGTTATTACAATTCACAATGGGATGGCGATGAAGGCGCCGCTTGGCGTGATTTAGTTTTAGGTTATGCGCAGCGATTTAATGGGTTAGTTGATGGTTATTGGTTAGATAATGTGAATAAGTTACCTGGTGAGGTATCAGATTTTGTTGCCATGTTACGCAGTGTTGACCCAACACTTGCAATTACCGTAAATAAAACCAAAACCTATTTTAAAAATGAAAATGGTGATTTTATGTATGTTGATAGCGATGGCATTGATGACGAAGATGAAAGAGATTATAAAATAATAAAGTATGCAGCTACCAATGAATTCGAAGACTTTACCAGTGGCCATATTACGCCGTTAGGCCGAGGCGCTCCACCTAATTCTTGGGCTTACGATGAATATACAATTCCTGATATGGTCAGCGCACCTTGGGATAACTACAAAGGCAAAAAAGACGTACTTAAACATGCGTGGTTCCCTATAAGAGCACGATGGAGCGTAGCAAAAACTGACCTTGTATTTGAGATAGAGCAAGCTTACCGCTTCACACAAAAACTGACTAATGCTGGCGCAGCAATGACGTGGTCTACAACTCAAGTAAATGGGTATATGAGCACTGATGAAATGGAAATAATGCTCGAGATAGAAAACAGAATAAACAAAAACCAAGATTATGAAGCTTACGAAAGACCTAATGGCGCGTCTTTACTTATAAGTAACTAACGCGCTTATTGCGAAGTTAAATTTACAACAATGTTTGGTTTTTAAAGAATGCAGCGCCCTTATTCACAGGGCTATTTAATCTTATGTTACCTACAGGGATGTAGGACAACATGTGCGTCACAAAAAATACCTTAACAAAAATATCACTCTTCTTCTGGGCACTTGTTCACACTTTTAGGTAATTCAGTATTGTTTAACCCAACACGCACGCCACAGTAAAATACATACTTTGAACAGTGATAATTTTCATCAACAATCTTGAGGCCTTTGTCTGTAAATAAAATTTCTAGATTACAGCTAGTATCATATTCGGGCTCTAATTGTGTAAATATCAACTTACCGTCTTTTAATGTTAGCGGTAACGGTTCGCTATCACCTTCTATCGGGGCTGTTATGTGACATACATGAAAGTTTCCGCCCCATAAAAGACCTTGTGCAAAATATTGATGCTCTTTTTTAAAAATATTGATATAGCTTGTTTTTAACTCTGAGCTTTTATCACGCAAAGCGCCTTCTTCGTCCCTCATTGGAACGGCACTATCAATGTCATCTGTTATTGAATAGCAGCCTTCATATGGCTCTGCGCTTAAAGTACTACTAAAAATGGCAGTTATAAAAACACTTATACCTAAAATATTTTTAACCATTAAACATCCCTTGTTTTGTTCATAACCTTACTTTTAACTTTCACTAAAAAATCGTTCGCGGTCGTCAGTCATTTTTACCGGCAAGCCATTATCAACCATAAAGTAGTAAAAACGCAGATCATCAATTAAATCTGGAGCCGATATTTCAATATCTTGGTATGTTGCATTCGTAAATTTAAATCTTAGCGAATGTTCAAAGCGCTTAGTTTGGCAATACAGTACTTCTTGCAGGTCTGATATTTTTATCTTTATGCCTAGTATCTCAAACTGTCCGTCTATAATTTCAATCGCTTTAGATTGTTTTTTATTTGCCGAAAACCAATTACCAATTACACTTAATAGCCCACCCCCAAATAAAATGAGAAATTGTTTATAAATAGGTTCTTTAGTAAGAAACTCCATCCAAAACAAGTAAATAACGACTACTAATGTAGTCCACGCTAAATTATAAAATAATTTAAAGGTGGGTAATTTTTTATACCTTTTTAACGTTGTCATAAATACCTTTTAATATTTTTCAAATTAAATATTAGTTCTAATTAAACAATTACTTGTTTGTGTAGCTTACTTTTGTGCCTGCTAAATGATCGTGTAAACAGCGTTTTTCATCGCCAAAAATTAAAAGAGGGTTAAAAAAACCAGCAATAAGTTCACCAATTGAAGGAACAAGAGTGAGTAACTGCATAGGCAGTAGGCGCTTAAAATAAATAGTCGTAAAACTTGCTTTAGTACCGTCTAAATTTTCGATACGAATAGACAGGCTATATTTACCAATTGTTTGCCCATAATTATACATAAGGTAACCGTGTAAAATCATGGTGGTCGCTGTACCGTAAGCAATAGAAGCAATAGCTAACCACAATGCTGGGATTTCTGAAGCGCTCATACTTACATACATAAATAACGGGATTAATGCCACTACGCTTACTATTAAATCAATAATTGCTGCTATTAATCTATCCGTTCTTGTCGCTTTTTCACCAATATCTTTAGATACACTGGTTACATTGGGGCTTTCTAATTCTTTTTGACGTATCAAATCATCTATTTCTTTGGCGCGCTCTGGATATTTCTCGCGGTCGATGCCTCTTGCCGATGAATAAAGATCATCTAACGAGTAAGTAGAAAAATCTATTTCAAATTCCATGTATACGAAGTCTCTATAATTCCTTTAAAAAACGAATTTAACACAACTAATTTAATCTATTCAATTATTTATAATTCCCAAATAAAAAGACGACTAAAAAGTAGCCTTTATAATACTCAGTACGTTATTTAAAATGGCATTGAACTAACAAATTTGGATTGTGCTCGTTTTGCCCATCTGCGCCAAATTTGTTTTTCCAATATACATATTCAGCCTGCCTGTATCTAAGCCAAGCACAAGAGCGCAGAGGTGAAGCTAAACCCAACTTCGCTTTTTTCCAAATAGAATGTCGGTACTGTTTGTACTGTCGGTTGTATCGTTAATATCTAAAAAGCCGACAATTCAGTGCCCAAAACAATTAATGCTAACTCTGCCTGTTGTGGTTAATTAATTTGCGTGCATCGGCGGTTTTTTTTAATGTTCATCACTCGCCTATAAAAAACATGTCCCCTTGGTCAGGTTTAACAACCCCGTAAAGCATTTTATGAGTGTACTTTTACTTGCACTGTTTTCCCCTAATAAGGCATGCACTTCTCCATGCTTTATTTTTAAGGTAATGCCGTTGTTAGTTATACAACCGGAGTGTTTTTAGCCATCCCCTGCATAGTAAGGCGGTATTTATTCATTGTGCACATCTTTTTTAGTGATTATTTACTTAATAAGCGTGCTAACAAAAACTTACTGACCGAATGGTCAACAACGGCATAATACCTGCAATACATCTACCAAGATAAAAAAGTTTTTTTCTTTACCGTGCGAAAACAACAAGAAAAAATAAACGCCAAGCTTTAAAAATCAAAGCTTTAGAAAAATTAAGGGGGTCTGTGTGATTCAGTTTTTATTAAATGACACGCCAATTGAAGTACAAGAATGTTCGCCTAGTTTCACCATTTTGGACTGGTTACGCACCAAAAAAGGGAAAGTAGGCACCAAAGAAGGCTGTGCAACAGGTGACTGTGGCGCATGTACTATTTTAGTTGGTGAAGAAAAAATAAATAAAGATGGGCACGCTCATTGGCATTACAAAACAATGAATAGTTGCTTGCTACTATTAGGTAATGCTCACGGTAAACATATAATGACCGTGGAAGGCGTAACACCTGCACTTTATCCTACTTTAAATGATTTACACCCAGTACAACGTGCATTAGTAGAGTGCCATGGTTCGCAATGTGGATTTTGTACACCGGGCATAATAATGAGTCTGCTTGCGCTTTATATAAATAACGCCACTTACCCTGGTAAAAAAGCAGTCATACATGCGCTTGGTGGTAATTTATGCCGTTGCACAGGTTACAGCCCTATCTTACTTGCTGCTGAAAAAGCGTATAGTTTTGATCGCACCAACGAGCCTTACTCACAACTTGCAACACAATTTAAAGCATCCCTAAAAGCAAGTGCTTTAGACGATGTACCATTTTTAAAAAATGGACCTCGTACGTTCTTTTTGCCACAAAGCGCAAAGCAGCTCGTTGACTTAAAAGCATTATACCCACACGCACATCTTGTTGCTGGTGGTACCGACTTTGCTATTGAACTTAGCCAAAACCTACTTCTGCCCGACATTATTATATCGCTTAGCCAAGCTAAAGAGCTTACTCAAATGAGTGATAATAACGGTATGTTACACATTGGTGCATCAGTACCTTATAGCCAGTTTGTAGATACTTTTTATGCGTATTACCCAGAATCGAAAGAGCTTTTTGAGAGACTAGGATCGAGCCAAGTTAGAAATAGCGGCACACTAGGTGGCAGTTTAGGTAATGCCTCACCCATTGGCGACCCTGCTCCACTGCTTATTGCACTTAATGCCAGCATGGAACTGCTTTCAGCACACGGTGTTCGCACTATAAAAGTGGTTGACTACTTTGTTGATTACAAAAAAACAGTTTTAAAAAATGATGAAGTAATTAGCACCATTATCATTCCTAAACGCGCCAAATCGCTCAAGCTTGCGTGCCATAAAATATCAAAACGTTTTGAAGATGATATTTCTACTGTGTGCCTTGTTTTAGCAATAGAGCATTCACAAAACATAATCACCGCAGCGCGTTGTGCAATGGGCGGCATGGCGGCAATTCCAAAAAGTGCGACTCATATAGAGCAGCAATTAATAAGTCAGCCATTAAATGTGAGTAGCTTTATAGATGCAGCGACCGCAATTGAGCACGACTTTGCCCCAATGAGCGATGTACGCGCCAGCGCAACTTATAGAATCACAGTAAGCAAAAATTTACTGCAACGTATTGGCATTGAGTTTTGTCATAAAAATACGGATTTAAACAGCAACCTTAATAAAAATAACAACATTGCCATTACGAGGATTTCTCATGCGTCACTTTGAAATGGATAAACTAAAAGCGCAAGGCGGCAGTGTTGGGCAATCTAAATACCACGATAGCGCCATTAAACAAGTGTGCGGCAGTGCTAATTATGCTGACGACAACCCAGAACCTCACGGATGTTTACATGCCTACCCAGTGCTTGCGCCTGTTGCGAGCGGTTTTATAAAATCGGTTGATACTAGTAAAGCGCTTGCTTTAGCGGGCGTTAAACGCATTTTTTCAACAGCCGACGTACCCGGCAAGTTAGATATTGGTCCGGTATTTCCAGGTGATATATTACTTACAAGCGATGAGATTCAATATCACGGACAACCTGTGTTAGTGGTTGTTGCAAGCACCTACGAAATAGCACGCCGCGCCGCTCGTTTAGTCACTATAGAGTGCGAGCAAACAACACCCATACTTGATATTAAAGACGCTATCGAAAAACAAAACTGGGTAAGACCCCCTCACTCACTTAACCGTGGCAACAGCCAGCAGGCTATAAATAGCGCGCACCACCAGCTAAAAGGTGAAATATCTATTGGCGGTCAAGAGCACTTTTATTTAGAGGGGCAAATAGCGCTGGCACAACCCGATCAAGATGGCGGGATACACGTTCAATGCTCTACCCAGCATCCTACTGAAGTACAGCACTTAGTGGCTAAAATTCTTAAAAAACCATTTAACTTTGTTACCGTAGAAACCCGCCGCATGGGCGGTGCATTTGGTGGTAAAGAAACCCAAGGAGCACCTTGGGCGTGCTTAGCGGCACTGGCTGTTTATTACTTAGGTTGCCCTGTAAAAATGCGTTTAGCCCGTAGCGACGACTTTAAATTAACCGGTAAACGCCACCCGTTTTATAACCACTACCATGTAGGGTTTGACGAAAACGGATTAATTGAAGGCGCGGATATAACTGTAAATGGTTATTGCGGTTATTCACCCGATTTATCGGATGCGATAGTCGACCGCGCTATGTTTCACGCCGATAACGCCTATTACTATCCTGCAGCAAAAATACAAGGCAATCGCTGTAAGGTAAATACCGTAAGCCATACTGCATTTAGAGGGTTTGGTGGTCCGCAAGGGATGATTATGGGCGAGCTAATAATGGACGATATAGCGGCTAAATTAGGTAAAGATCCACTGGAAATACGAAAGCTAAATTTATACCGCCCAGGTCGCGATATCACCCCGTATCATCAAAAAGTTGAACAACATATTTTAAAAGACATGATTGAACAACTTGAGCAAAGTGGCGACTACTGGGCGCGTAAATCAGCCATTAAAACCTTTAACGCTTCATCGCCTATTATTAAAAAAGGGTTGTCGATGACGCCGGTTAAGTACGGTATTTCGTTTACCGTACAGCACCTTAACCAGGCTGGCGCATTAGTGCATGTATACAGCGATGGATCTATTCATTTAAACCACGGCGGCACCGAAATGGGTCAGGGTTTAAATACTAAAATTGCACAAATTGTTGCGCATGGCTTTGGTGTCGATTTTGATACTGTAGGCATTAGCGCAACCCGTACCGACAAAGTACCAAACACTTCTCCAACTGCGGCCTCAAGCGGTACCGACTTAAACGGAATGGCGGCACTTAACGCAGTAAATACAATTAAAGAGCGCTTAATTGATTTTATTACTGGGCACTTTGAAGTCCCTAGCGAAAGCATTGAATTTAAAAACAACCTTATAACATTTAGTAAAGGCGAAATTAGCTTTAGTGAACTTGCAAACCTTGCTTACATGAACCGCATTTCGCTTTCATCAACGGGTTATTACGCCACACCTAAAATTCATTACGACAGAGCAAAAGGCGAAGGTCGGCCCTTTTTTTACTATGCCCACGGCGTGGCACTAAGCGAAGTAGAAGTAGATACCCTAACGGGTGAAAACACCGTAACTCGGGTCGATATATTGCACGATGTAGGCAGTTCAATAAACCCAGCTCTCGACATAGGTCAAATAGAAGGTGCGTTTATACAAGGTATGGGTTGGTTAACAACCGAAGACTTACAGTGGAACGATAAAGGTGAGCTCGCAAGCTTTGGGCCTGCTAATTACAAAATCCCGGCAATTGGTGATACTCCTGCAGAATTTAACGTAAACCTTTACAACTCAGCCAACCCAGAAACCACTGTTTTTAGGTCAAAAGCCGTAGGTGAGCCTCCATTTATGCTGGGCTTTAGTGTATGGAGCGCGATACGCAACGCTATAAGCAGCGTTGCCGATTACAAATACACAGCACCGCTTGATACCCCCGCAACGCCAGAGCGAGTACTTAACGCAATAACCCACACTCAGCAATGGCTAGCGCAGCATAAGGAGCACAGTAATGACTAATTTAAATCAGTCTTTTCAGGGTTTTCATACTCAAAATTGGGCACAAGCTATTGCACAACATGAACAAAGCGGCACTAATTATGTGATTGCAACGGTGCTTGGCACTAATGGCTCAACGCCACGCGGGACTGGCTCAAAAATGGTAATTAGTGGCGAGCATATTTACGACACCCTTGGCGGCGGCCATTTAGAATTTGTGGTAATAAAAAAAGCACGCGAACTGCTTGTGCAAGATGAAGCCACGCAAGTAATTGAGCAATTTAACTTAGCTGCTAATTTAGGGCAATGCTGCGGAGGTGTAGCCACGGTAATGCTTGAATGCATGCAGTGTGAGCGATTTACCCTTGATATTTACGGTGCTGGGCATGTAGCGCAAGCGCTTATAGGAATTTTAGCGCAGCTTCCAATACGTATTCGTTGGATAGATAATCGAGCAGACGTGTTTCCTGAACAGATTCCCGCTAATGTTGTAAAAATAATTGACGAAGAACCCACACAGCAAATAAAGCACGCACCAAACAATAATAACTACTTAATTTTAACGCATAACCACCAGCTTGATTTCGAACTAACTCAAGCCATTATTAAGCGCGGCGATGCAAATTGGTTAGGCGTTATAGGATCAGACACCAAAGCAAAACGCTTTAAACAACGCCTAACACACCGTAATTTTACCGCCGAGCAAGTTAAGCAAATGATCTGCCCTGTTGGTCTTAAAAACGTAACAGGCAAACTCCCTATGGAAGTGGCTATTTCTATCAGCGCACAGCTTATTAGTTTGTATCAAGCTGAGCAAACAACAGCACCAAAACGCCAAGGATTGCAGTGGCGCACTTTAAAAAATGCACTTATTAGCAGCGCGCAAACTTCTTTAAATGGAGCAACTCAATCATGAGCCTAACTAAGCTAAATGCACTCACAACACAACAAGCAAAGCGGCAGTTAGAACATTGTTGCACCGCACCGCGCTGGATTGAAGGCATGCTGGCAACAATGCCCTTTAAAAGTAACGAGCACCTTTTTGAATCAGCTCAAAACGTATGGGATCAATTAGCCGAGAGTGACTACTTAGCGGCATTTGAAGGACACCCGCAAATTGGCGATTTATCAACGCTTAGCAAAAAATACGCAGCAACCGCACAAAAAGCAGGGCACGAGCAATCAGGTATGAGCAAAGCAGACGAATCAACGCTCACTAAAATGATTGCCCTAAACAACGATTACTTAAATAAATTTGGCTTTATTTTTATTGTGTGTGCAACCGGTAAAACAGCCCAGCAAATGCTCGAACTTATTGAGCAACGTATTAATAACGACCGCAATACCGAGCTACACATAGCCGCTGGCGAGCAAGCCAAAATAACAAAAATCAGATTGGAGACACTACTGTGAATAAAAGCCCTATTACTACTCACATTTTAGATACCAGCACAGGCAAGCCCGCCGTAAATGTTCCCGTTTCGCTTTATAAATTAGTAAATAAACAGTGGGAGCTATTAGTACAAGGTACAACCGATAACGATGGTCGGATTGCCGACTGGATAAGCTCAAATACCAACATTGAATTTGGCACTTATCAGTTAATTTTTGATTTAGATAGTTATTACCAAGGGCAAGCAACACCCGCTTTTTATCCGCAAGCGCAAATAAGCTTTAGATTACAAGATAATAAACATCATCATATTCCGTTGCTACTTTCGCCATTTGGCTATTCAACTTACAGAGGCAGCTAATTATGAGCACCCAAAATAATAATAATTTAACCGTAATATGCGCCGATATTTTAGACTTTATTGACGACCCGGCTAAAGCAGGCGAAAACGCCCATCGTTTTTTTGAAAAAGGCGCATTAGTTATAAAAAATGGCAAAGTAGTTACGCTTGGCTATGAGCAAGATATTTTACCTGGCATAAGTAGCAGCGCTAAAATTATTCGCCACGACGGTAAATTAGTTATGCCGGGCATGATAGACACCCACATACATTTACCGCAAACCGAAATGGTAGGCGCTTACGGCGAGCAGCTTTTAAGTTGGCTAACCGAATACGCCTTCCCAACCGAAAAAAAATTCGCCTGTGAAAAGTATGCAAGTGAGGTATCAAACCTATTTTTAGATGAGCTTTTACGAAACGGTACAACCACCGCCTTAGTGTTTGGCACTGTGCACCCACAATCGGTTAATGCCTTTTTTAGCGAATCACAAAAGCGTAACCTTCGTATGATTGCCGGTAAAGTAATGATGGACCGTAACTGCCCAGACGATTTATCTGACTGCGCACAAACCAGTTACGATGAAACAAAAGCACTGATCGAAAAATGGCATAATGTTGATAGGTTAAGCTATGCAGTAACGCCTCGTTTTGCACCAACATCAAGCCCTGAACAATTACACATGTGTACCCAACTTCTTGAAGAATACCCCGATACTTACTTACATACCCACCTCTCTGAAAACAAAGACGAGTGCGAATGGGTTAAAAGCTTATTTCCTGATGCAACCGATTACTTAGGCGTGTACGAGCAAGCAAATATGGTACGAAAACGTGCGGTATTTGCGCATAGCCTGCACCTATCTGAACGCGAACTTTGCTGCTTAGCCGATAATAACGCGGCTATTTCGCACTGCCCTACTTCAAACCTATTTTTAGGCTCGGGCTTATTAAATTTAAAAGCATGTGAAGATCATAATATAAACGTAGGTATGGGCACCGATGTAGGCGCCGGAACGAGTTTTTCTATGCTGCAAACAGGTAGCGAGGCGTACAAAATACAGCAATTACAAGGTCAAAAATTCTCAGCTTTTAAAGGGTTATATTTAGCAACCTTAGGCGGTGCGCGTGCACTTGATTTAGAAGGCACTATTGGCAATTTTGAGCCTGGTTGCGAGGCTGACTTTATTGTTATTGATTTTGCTGCTACCTCATTTTTAAAGTTTAGGTTAGGGCACGCAAAAACTTTACACGAAAAGCTCTTTGCCATAATGATGTTAGGCGACGACCGCTGTATTGAACAAACCTACATTATGGGCAAAAGCGTGTATAAACGCGATTTAGCTGAGCAATTTACTCCCACCTCAGCGCCCATACTGGAAGAGGCTTAACTTATGGAAAATTATTTTTTTGAGCTTGCTCATCTAGTGCTGCGTTACTTTCATGTTATTGCAGGTATAGCATGGATTGGTGCCTCATTTTACTTTGCTTGGCTCGATAACAACTTACAAACACCACCACAATGGAAAATAGATAAAGGTATAAAAGGTGATTTATGGGCGGTGCACGGCGGTGGCTTTTACGAAGTGGCTAAATATCAAAACGGACCAGAACAAATGCCACATACCCTGCATTGGTTTAAGTGGGAAGCGTATACAACGTGGATCACCGGCATATTACTATTTAGTCTGCTTTATTATGTTGGCGCCGATGTGTATTTAATTGATAACAGCAAAAGTGAGCTTAGTAAATTTGCAGCAATTGGCACATCACTTGGTTTTATTGGCTTAGGTTATGGGGCTTATCGTTTATTGTGTAAAAGCCCATTGGTAGAAAATGGCAAGGTGTTTATTGCTGTTGCTATTGGTTTATTAGCCCTTTGGACATGGGGGGTTGACCAACTATTTAGTGACCGTGCTGTGTATATTCATGTTGGTGCGCTTATAGGTAGCTGTATGGTGGGTAATGTTTATCACATTATTATGCCAGGGCAACGCTATATGGTCAGTGAAGTAGAAGCAGGTCGTATTCCCGACTCCGCTCCTGGTTTAAAAGCAAAACAATGCTCAATACATAATAATTACGCCACATTACCAGTCGTTTTTATAATGCTTAGCAATCACTTTCCCTATACCTATAGCCACAGCTACGGCTGGCTGATTTTAATTGCGTTGTTTGGTATTGGAATGTGGATACGCCACTTTTTTAATTTAAAGCATCAAGGCGTTAATAAGCCTTCGGTACTTATAAGTGGGATTGCAGCCTTTTTTGCGCTAATGCTTGCTATTGCACCTTGGCCAACAAGCACACAAAACACCGATAACAACACTCCTTTGCAAGCAAGTCTTAGCGATGCACAAGCGTGGAAAATTATTAATACTCATTGCACGCAGTGCCATAGTGAAACCCCTACCTCAGAGCTTTTTCAAACAGCCCCACTGGGCTTTAAACTCGACTCAGTTGAGGATGCTAAAAAGGTAAGTTCACTTATTCATACCCGAGCCGTAGTAACCAAAGATATGCCGCTGGCAAATATGACCAAAATGACTGATACAGAGCGAGAAGCATTAGGTGTTTGGCTAACCTCGTTAAATAGGGAGCAATAGTATGGCTGATCAAATTAAAACGAACTATCCACGAGACTTAATTGGTTACGGACAAAATCCACCTCATGCAAATTGGCCTAATAAAGCGCGAATAGCAGTACAAGTAGTGCTTAACTACGAAGAAGGTGGCGAAAACTGTGTATTACATGGTGATGCCGCCGCTGAAACATTTTTATCAGAAATAGTGAATGCCCCTCATGTAGAAGGGCGCCATATAAGCATGGAATCAATTTACGAATATGGCTCGCGGGCGGGTGTTTGGCGGTTATTAAAATTGTTTAAAAAATATAATATTCCGGTCACTATTTTTGCTGTTGCTATGGCACTTGAGCGCCACCCCGATGTGGCAAAGGCATTTGTAGAAGCAGGTCATGAAATTGCGTGCCATGGGTTGCGTTGGATTAACTACCAACACGTTGATATAAATACCGAATGCAAACATATGCAACAAGCTATAAATATAATTGAGCAACTTACTGGGCATAAACCTAAAGGCTGGTATACGGGGCGAACCAGTCCAAATACCGCTGCACTTGTAGTTGAAAATGGTAATTTTTTATATGACGCTGACGATTACAGTGACGATTTGCCTTTTTACAGTATCAAAGAAGGTAAACCACAGCTTATAGTGCCTTACACACTTGATGTAAACGATATGCGCTTTGCCGCAGTACAAGGATTTAATGCCGGTGATCAGTTTTATAATTACTTAAAAGATGCGTTCGATACGCTTTATGAAGAAGGGGATCCTGAGGGTGAAAACGCACCAAAAATGATGTCGATTGGTTTGCATTGTCGATTAATTGGCCGCCCTGGACGAATTAAAGCGCTCGCACGATTTTTTGAATATGCTCGCTCATTTAATAGTGTGTGGTTTGCAACAAGAGAAGATATAGCTAAGCACTGGCACAAAACTCACCCTTACAAAAAGGGGTAACAATTTTCCTTTTAATACAAAAAAAGCCCAGCAGAACTGGGCTTAAGCACTTTGTAAAAACTTAATATTATACCAATTTTATTAAAAAAATGATCATTCTATCGTATTAAATCACTCACTAACTGCGTTAAAATTATTCATATAAAATAACTACATATGATAATTTCGCCTTGTTAATGAGCGATTTTCTTAGCGCTATGATAGATCACTAATTTAATGCAATTGGTATTATTCAAACGTAACCGTAATAGTGTTTGAACACACATTCTCGGTTACACACAGTTTGTAATCGTACGATGGTAATGTTGCACCACGAACGAAATCAAGATAACGACCATCGTCTGGTGTTATCTCAACTAACTCATCGTTTCTGTAAATACTTAATGACTCTGCACCTACTTGTTCCCAGCTAAGTTCTACACGCATTGTATTTAAACGTGATTTATTAGCTCGTTTTAAGCTCAGCTCTATTGCTACATCACTAACAACCACTGTTTGCATAGAAGTATCTGTATTGCCTTCGCTATCGGTTACGGTAAGTTCAACATCGTAACTACCTGATGCAGCATAAGCATGCACAGGTGCTGAATCTGTTGATGTTGCACCATCACCAAAACTCCAACTCCACTGAGTAATGTCGTTATTAGCATCTGTACTTGTATCAACAAACGTTGCTGTTAAACCTTGTGTTTCAACACTAAAACCAGCACGAGGTGGTTGTGGGCTTACTTCACCAATGGCATTAAATGTAAGCGACCAGCCATTAAGTGTTCCGGTATCAAGTGCCGCTGTATCTACAACATTTAGTGTCCAGTCGCCTGTGGCTACCTCTCCATTAAATGACTCAGATGTAAACGTTTTAACAATATCATCTTCGCTGCCACCTTGATTAGCTTGAAGTAATACTTGGGTACCTTGCGCTGAAGTAAGCGTTAGAATTACGTCACCTGACCAAGTATGTGTAATATTCACATCTGCAGACGTGCCAAACAAAGTTAAATCGTCTGAAACAGTAATTACTGAATTAACGCCTTCTGGCGCACTATCAGGAATTGCCACGCTATCATCGTTAGCATAAGTAAAATCATTTAAACCGATAGGTTTAACCATCAAGCTAACAGTTCGCTCTCTAACAAGCTCTCCAGATGTAGCGATTACAGTAAATTCATAATCTCCCCATGGTGTTTCACTTGTTGTATCAACCATAAGGGTAACTTCGTCACCTGGGTTTGCGATTGTTTGCGATAAAGAAGCACCATCAAGTGTTCCTGAAAGAACTAAAGATACATCACCTTCCCAGTCTGCAATAGAGCCTACTGTAAATGTATATGTTGCAGTATCTCCAGCAATAATTTGCTGAGCACTTGGTGACACTGAGAATTTAAAGCCCGGAGTCGGATCGGCATCAAGCAGTGCTTGATAAGCATTTAATCGCGTACCAGCAACTGTTTTACCTTGTAATGCTGTATTTGCATCACCGCTGCTCATTAGTATTTCTTTTAATGCTGATGTTGTTAAATCAGGATTAACAGATAATACAAGTGCTGCTGCACCTACAACATGTGGCGTTGCCATAGATGTGCCAGAATAAGAGGCATAATTATTACCCGGAAGCGTAGACAAAATATCACTGCCTGGTGCTCCCATATCAACACTGGTTAAGCCCCACTGTGAAAAGCTAGACATATTATCGCTGCTGTCTGTACTTGCAATAGACAGCACATTGTCATGCTCATAACTTGAAGGATAATGAGGGTTTACATCGTTATCAACTTCGCTATTACCAGCTGCTGCAACAAATAAAATACCGGCATTTTCTGTTTCTGTAATGGCATCGGCAAGTGCTTGACTGTAACCACCACCACCCCAGCTATTATTTAAAACACGTAAATTTACACCTGAGTTTTTAAGACCAATCATGTAATCAATACATTTAATTGCATCGGAATTTGCACCACTACCTGATGCATCTAAAAACTTACAACCCACAATAGATACATCTTGGTTAACACCCACAACACCCACAGAGTTATTACCGGTTGCGCCGATAGTTCCTGATACATGCGTACCATGACCTTCGTCGTCCATTGGGTCACCAATATCAGTTATTGCATTAATACCATGTATGTCATCAATAAAACCATTTCCGTCATTATCAATACCATCTCCAGCTATTTCGCTGCTATTAACCCACGCATTATCGGCTAAATCTGGATGGCTATAATCTATACCTGTATCAATAACCCCAACTACAACATCATGGCTACCTGTAGAAATATCCCATGCTTCAACGGCATCAATATCGGCGTCAACTACACCGCCCGTTTGTCCTTCGTTATTTAACGCCCATAAATTTTCAAAATTAGGATCGTTAGGAATACTACTAATACTTACTTTGTAATCTGGCTCAACGTATTCAATTGCTTGGTGAGATTTTAAAAGCTCAATAGCCTGTTTAGTCGTCATCCCTGAGATATTAAATTTAGCAAGGCGACCAGAAAGCAACGACGTGTAATTATCATCTAATTCATCTTTGTTTAAATCAGATATTTTAGCTTTAACAAGCTCACGCGCTTGTTTACGCATTTGAGCTGTTGCGCTTTTTTTATATTTTACGATTAACGAATCACTGCTTGCTTGAATTTGCTGATTTGACCCTGCATCAGGTAACTTTGCAGTAGCTAAACAAGGTAGTAAGGCAAGTGTAATAATAGATAATTTTGTTTTCATTGTTCTATCCATAGTTTTGTTGGGTAAGCTTAGTCGCACTAAGCACAGTTTTTACTACTTCAAGTACAAGGGATCGCATGGCAAGCATTAAGCAAACAGCTAAATACAAAATTAAACAAGGCATAAAATTAAAACAAGTTAAAAACCATTCATTTTGACTAGAACAGCCTCTAATAAAACACTAAACACAGTCATTTTAATGAATTAACAACTAATTCAATTACCTAATATAGGGTCGCATTTTTTTACTGCTTTTTGTGAGGTTTATAAAACAAACTCATTAACACAATGTTAAGTCCATGAATTATAATGACTTATTATTTGGTAAAAAATGATGATTTAAGAAAAGCAAATTGAGTAATACAGTAAGTACGTGATTATGAACTTAAGCTTACGCAACATAAGTTTAAAAAATATGACAATAGTAAAATTGTCTAGTTTGCATTCACAACTAACGCTCCATCTACTAATAAAAGTAAATCAAGCGGATCGCAAAACATTATATCAGCACGGCATGCTGAAACTGCAAATACCTTATTAAAACTTATAATATTTAAGGTATCTGATTTTACTATTTCAAGGAGAAAATAATGAAGTTGAACAAATCAATTTTGAGCTGTGCAGTTGCAATTGCAATGGGTACAAGCTTTGCCTCTTATGCTGATACAGATCATAAAGCAGCATCAAGTTCTGAACTTTCATCAAAAGTTTCTACTCTTGACGCTTCAAATTTAATGACCTTAAGCCAATCGCAAAATAATAACACCGCAATCTTAATGCAAAATGGCGATAGCAATACTGTTGAAATTACCACCGTGGGTAACGAAAATAGTACCGAAGTAACTCAAGTTCAATCAGGTAACTACGTTGGCGTAACTACATTTGGCGACAACAATGTACAAGTTTATACTCAAGATGGCATTGCAAATGGCGCATTAAGCGAAGTTACAGGTAATAACAATTACTTATCTGTAATTCAAAATGGTCAAGGTTTTTTCATTAACAACGAAGCTGTCAACATAGTAACAGGTGATGACAATCTTATTAATGTTGAGCAAGGCTCAGGCGGACATTGGTTTTACAACAGCGACATGAGAGGTAATGCCAACGAAGTAAATACTCTTCAAACGGGTGAGTGGCATGAAGCTGAAGTAACAATGATTACGGGTGATGAAAATACACTTGATTTAGATCAAAATGGTTACTGGAACACATTTTTAGTTAGTTCGCTGCAAGGCAACGATAACGAACTTGAAATAGAGCAAGACGGTGACCGAAATGCCGTAACGCTTACTTCAATTTCAGGCGAAGCTAACGAAATTTCAGTTGAGCAAGAAGGCAACACAAATGCTGTAACTTTTGCTGAAGTTATCGGTGACGATAATGAAATAAGCTTGGACCAGGAAGGCTCATTTAATACCGTAGAGTCTAATTTATTTGAAGGTTCAAACAATGAAGTAACGGTTACACAAGTCGACTCAAGTAACTCCACTACTGTAGATCTAATTGGTAACAATAATGAACTAACGACCACTCAAATTGGTATATCGAACGATACTTATATGGGTGTTATCGGTTCAGATAATGACTTTATGGTTAACCAAGTGGGTGACTTAAACTCAATCCACTTAGCTAACTTTAATGGCTCTGATAACGATGTAGATTTAGTTCAATCGGGCGATGAGAATGCTGTACTTGTGCAATCTTCTTATCCTGACGTTTCACTTACCTCAAATAACAATGATATCGACATTGCACAAAGTGGTTCACAAAACGAAGCTATTGTTACCCTTGCTGGAATATTAGATAGCAACAATAACCAAATTGATATTGCTCAAAATGGCGATCTTAATATTGTTGATATGATGGTTGAAGGTAACGATCACAGTATTGATATTGCTCAAACAGGTGAAGGTAACTGGGTTGGCGGAATGGATCAATCTGGCTTTTTAGTTGGCGGTGAAAACGTATCGTTTAGTGTTACCCAAGTTGGTAATGAAAACATCGTTGAAGGCTCTGTTATTGGTTATAACAGCACCGTATCGGTAACTCAAATTGGTGACGGTAACGTTACTACTATTACTCAAATGTAATTGTTAAGGCTGGGGAGAGTTACTCTCCCCTTTTTTAATTATGAATAATAAAAATAATTACTGCCGTTACATATTCGCTCTTGCACTTTGTTTGTCACCCTTTGCGAATGCAAACGATGAATTGGAAATAGATGGGCTTTTGCTTGATAGAAGTATTAGCCGTTTTGGTCATCAATTTTACTACGAGTTTTCAAATTACTGGCGAGATTTCCCCTCTACCGCTGGGTTTAATATAGAAATAAAAGAAACCGTGATCCCAAAAGCAGGTACTCAACTTTCTTTAATAATGAATAACCAAGTTGTTTATACAACCTACTTAGGACGCAGATTAGAACCGCTCGATGAACGCGTTGAGCAAGCAGTTTATACAGTTATAAATGCGATGGCACGCTCAAACATGGCGGTATCGTCTCCGGATATGGCTATAAATGGATGGTAAAATGAAAAAAATAGCTCTTATAATAATAACAACATTAAGCTTTTCAGCCGCCGCGACTGAAATAATTTATACCCCTATAAACCCAAGCTTTGGTGGAAACCCGCTTAATGCCAATATGCTACTAAGCAAAGCACAAGCTCAAAATAAACATAAAGCCCCTGTTATTGAAAAAGGGTACGCCGAACAGTTTCAAGAGTCATTAGAGCGCACGTACTTAAACCAGATGGTGCGAGAAATTACAGATATTGCGTTTGGTGACGATATTGAAGATAGTATTTTTAATCAAGATTCAATTTTTATGAGCGGCGATTATCAAATAGAAATTATTACAAGTACTGTTGATACTATCACCGTAAGAATAACAAATATAATTGATGACTCTATAGTGATCATTGAAGTTCCGAGGTTCGGATAATGCATAAACTATTAGTAATAATATCACTTTTAAGCTTGAGTGGTTGTGCAGGTATGGGAAACTTGATTCCACCAGCACAACAGCAAGCAACTACGCTTGAACCAACTGAGCTTTTTACAGACTTAAAAAACCTACCTAAACCTATGGGTAGCATACCAGTCTCTGTTTATTCATTTAGGGATCAGACTGGTCAGTATAAGCCACAAACTAATGTTAGCTCATTTTCTACCGCTGTAACGCAAGGTGCTAATTCAATACTAATACAAGCTTTGTACGAATCAGATTGGTTTACTCCTGTTGAACGTGAAGGTTTACAAAATATTTTAACCGAACGAAAAATCATACGCGCATCACAATCCGATAACCCTAACCCCACTGAGCTTCCACCATTAACCACCGCTAAAATCATTTTAGAAGGCGGTATTATTAGCTACGACACCAATGTAAAAACAGGTGGCTTAGGAATGGAATATTTTGGGATTGGTGCATCAGAATTATACCGAGAAGACGCTATTTCAATATATTTACGTGCAGTAGATGTACGAACAGGGCAAGTGCTTTTATCGGTTGCCAGTAGCAAAAAAGTACTGAGTCAAGAAATGCGCGCCGGCTTTTTTAGGTATGTAAGCTACAAGCGCTTAGCTGAGGCTGAGGCTGGCTTTAGCGACAACGAACCAATGAGTATTTGCGTAACGCAAGCAATAGAAAAAGCACTTACAGACCTAATAACCAAAGGTATTGATAAAGGGCTTTGGGCAAAGAAAGTTAGTTAGTAAACAGATCACCAAATATAAAAATGGCTGCTTAAAAGTAGCCTTTTTTATATACGCATTTTTAAGTTTTATTTTTCCATTGGCAGTAACACCGAAATGTATCGCTGCGCCCAATTAGCTAACTCCACTCTATTACGTGAATTAGTTTTTTTAAATGCGCTATATAAATGGGTTTTTACTGTGTGGTCACTAATATTTAATTTATCGGCAATCTTGTTATTACTTGCTCCTTGCGCAATAAGGTGAATAACCGATCTTTCTCTTTTAGTTAAATGATTATAATCATCTTGTTTTAATTCTATATCTTCATGCAAACTATTAAACGAGGCCGCAACGGACAGAATATCACTAAATGCTTTTGAAATAACTTTACGAGTAAACCATAATTCACCCGCGCTAATTCTAACTAGACCTTTAAATATATCTTCATGTGCATCTGTTTTATAAAACACACCATTAAAATGGTTAAGTAATAAGTTTTTTTCACATACTGCTTTTTTATCAACATTAAATATTACTATATTACTTTTTTTGGCTAAAAATATTAAATCTGCAGGAATGAGGTCTTGCCAATTATTGTTAAATCCATCAATTAGAAACAAATCGTATTGTAAGCGTTCTTCAGCTTTGGGTAAGGCATCATCCATTTTTATATCACCAAAAAGAGCTTGAAGCGTTTTTAGAATAGCGACATAATTTTCAGAGTGTGGGTGTGATTTAAAGGTAGTTTTAACGAATACTGAAAGTGGCTTTGGCATAAATCTCGTCCTTGAAATACTGCCCTTACATTACCTAAATTACAAACAACTTACAATCTAACTTTAGTATTAAAATACTATTGTTAATTCTCATACTTACAGAGGTAAATAAAATTAAATATATATAATTAAATTTTAAAAACCACTTTATAATACAAAAAAAAAGATTAAACCACCAAATTATTTATATATAAAAACTTGCTTTATTTAGCTTTAACTACTACGCCCTTAATAGCTAACTTACTAAAAAATTTAATCCACTCAATTATTAATCAAATAAACCAAGTATATTTTAAAATATTTAAAATTTAATAGTCAGATATGAAAATTGTCTGAATATAAATTGAGCAAATTAAATAACTTAAATAACTTAAATAAACATATAACAAGCATTGAGTATCTTTTCCTGTTATTCAATGTTCGCTTTTAATTTGTTTAGTGCATCAACTGAAAAGCCGCGATCGTAAAAATATAAAATTTCACCTCTGCTATTTATAAGCACAACTCGAGAATTGTTTGGGCTTTGGTTACCTGTAAATTTTTGCACCGCTTCACCATCTTTATAAATAGTGATTACCCCGCCCCATAGCTCTTTAGGAATACCTTTGCGCATACCGCTATCTATGAATGTGCTAAACATACGTGGCGCCATACCTGCAATAGTAGGTAACTCGTAAGTAGGAAGCGTAACGCCTGCCATATCTAAACCAATTAACCAGCGGTCTATATCAAACTGACTATCTTGCTTGTAACCAATTAATAGTAAGGTTTTATCTGCTTTAAAATCACTGGGTATAGTTACTACGTTTTGCTCTAAGCTTTCACCACTAATGCTTGGAAATTGTTTACCTATTACTTGTTGGTTTGGGTACTGAGATGTACATGCACTAAGTAGCAATAGTACAAAAACGCTTAAAATTGATTTGATCATAACAAAAGCCCTAATATTTTTTATAAGTATCGTAAAGTACGTTTAATATATAAATAGAGATCTAAAATGTCTGCTTCGTTAAATATTTTTTAAATTGATCAACAGTCATTGGTCGTCCATATTTCCAACCTTGCCCGTAATGCACACCCGCTGTTTTTAAAATGGCTTCTTGCTCACTCGTTTCAATCCCTTCGGCCACACAAGTGTAGTTAAACTTATGCACAAGCTCCATTATGTTAGGGATCATAGAAGCCTTTAAGCCCTCAGTTGCTATATCTTGTACAAATGTGCGGTCTATTTTTAACTGGTGAAAACTTAAGTTTTGTAAGTTTTTTAAGTTAGAGTAGCCTGTACCAAAATCATCTAACGACAAGTTAAAACCTGATTCAACTAATGTTTTAAAATGTGTGTGGGCAATTTTAGTATCAAGGTATTCATCTTCGGTAATTTCAAGGCAAATAGTGAATCGAGAATTAATAAGTGCTGGTATCTGTGTTAAAAGAGATACGTTACCTAGTTCTACATCGCACGGAAATATATTTAACGACACTTTAAAGTCTTTAGGTAAAGCTTCAAGTGCTGTGAGTTCTTCAAGTACTTTCGCAATCATTACCTCTGTAAACGACCACGTTAAATTATTTTTTCGTATCAGTGGAATAAATTGGTCTGGGAAAAGTGCACCGTATTTATCTTCAAAGCGAGCAAGCACCTCACAGCCCACAATTTTACCTGTTTGCAAACAAATTATAGGTTGGTAAGTCCAGTAAAAAGAGCTTTTGCTTAACCCTTTACGTACTCGAACTAGTGTAGAGCGGCGCGCAGAAATTTGAAATTCAACCATTAACGCACTTGATACACCGGCTAAACAATTCAAAATTAATGAAATAATCAATAAAAACTGATTATCTGCAAAAAACCGACTCCATGGAGTATGAACCGCAACACAGTAATCTGCACTAATATCGCTGCACTTCAGCTTGGTTTCAAAAGGAAGTTGATGGTGGTTCATTATTTCATCGTACAGACCATTACTGCCCGCTAAATGATGTAACGTGTTTTGTGCTTTATAAGTAGCTTCCCACCGAGGAGATGTAACTATGCCATCATTAAAAACCGCTGTATGCATAATTAAGTTATAGTCTTTTTGGCGAACTATCACTACCTGCATTTCGCGCCCGTTAAAAAGTAATAAAGGGAGTTTTGGGTCAAAACGCACCCTGGCACCACTACCAGGGCGAATAAAGTCTGGCTCTTTATCATTTACTGGCTTTTCTAATATACCAACGCCCGTGGTACAAACTAATTTATCATTTTCGAAGAAACCAATATCTATTACATATTTAGCATCAAATAATGCGCGTCGCATTTCGAGTAAATTTAAATCGTCACACTGAGTAAAATTAAGTTTGTTTAGTGGGATAAGAATTCGGCTGCTTTCTAGCACTGCAGCATCTATGTGCTTGATAATATGTTTCGCATCAGCATTAATTGTGGAAGCTAATTTGTGACCAGCAAAATACAAAAGGATTAAACTTCCTATTACAAAAACCAATACTCCGGTTAATATTGCGATTAATGATTTTTGCGGGTACTTTTTCATTATATCCTTATAGACTAAACAGCATATTCTGTTGATTACACTTTATAATTGCACAACTATTTTTAAATGCAAATAAGTACATAACAAAGCATAAAAAATCACGAGTAAATATTTTTTAGGGACATACTTTTAAACGAGAAATTAAGCTAAAACAATATCTTTGCTCATTATCTTAAAAACCACATCTGCAACTTTACTGTGCTCTTTACTGCAAATATGAACTCCATCAATTAAAGACACGCTCACAACACTTTGTAGATCAAAAAAGAGTGCACCTTTATTTAATGCAACACGTTTAAAGTGTTCACTCATTAAATGGTTTTTATGCTCACTTCCCTCATAAACATGTTTATACGCACCTACACACTCAACATAGGCAGGAGCAAGAACAATAATTTTAGGATGATTACTAACACCGTAAAAATATTTAATATCACCAATTAAGTCATCAAGCCCTTGGGCTATTTGAACTGGAGCTAAGTTAAAACGCTTTTTGAGATCGTTTGTCCCAAGCGTAATAATGATTACGTCGAGCGAGTACTTTTCTAAATAAGGCTTTAAATAACTTACACCCGAAACTAAACCATTAAACGGCGGATGATTTACTAAAGTTCGGTTAGGTTGCCCAGCCTCTATAACTTTAAAAGCCGAGCCTAACTTAGTTGCTAACAGCGCGCTCCAACGAATGCTTTCGTCAAAACGCTTACCTGTTTGTGGGTTTAAACCCCAGGTATTTGAATCACCAAAGCATAAAATATTTTTTATCATTTATTAGGTCATTAAAACGGGTTAAGCGTATAACCCTGTTGTTGCAATTGCGCATGCGCGGTCATTGCCGAAAGCGACATTTGCACGCCATCAATCAATTGTTCAGGAGCAACTTTATAATGTGTAGCCGACTGTCCACACACATAAACCACTGTGTTGTTAGTAAGTAATTGCTTAATTAAACTTTGGTTTTTGTTATCGGTTTTAAAGCGCTTTTTATATTCGCTATTAGCAAGTACATCAACGCTTGCACTACCGTGTACAACTAATGCTAGTTGAATATTTTCAGGCTTTACACCGTGCGCTACATGCATATTAATAAAGCGTGCTAGTGAATTCATAGCATTATTTTGCTCACCTTCTTTTGCCGCTTTATCTACATCAAACGCAATTTTAAATGTTGTAGAATCGCTAATTGTCACGTGTTCGGGTACATTATAAAAATTGCCAAAACCTGTGATAACAGGCTCACTAGCACTTGATAGTGGGCTTAGTAATAAAGCAGATGCAAACATTAAATATTTCATAAAACAGTCCTGTGTTTTAAAATTATTAACCTACATTAGGTTAGTTATAAATTAGCAGAAGTTAAGCCCATTAAGCAACGCACCATGCAGCCATTATTTACCTTTTATGGATATGACTTATGCGAATGATTTAAAAACGTCATTCCTAAGTAATTAAAAGTACGTTTAAACATATCTATAAAAATATCTGGTGCCTCAACAGATGAGGCATTTGATAATATTGAAAACTGCTTTTTTCGTAAACTCCGCAGCTTCGGCTTTAAACTCTCGTCGTCCATGTAGTCGGTGATCCGATCTATAAACGACTTCATTTGTACTGTAGTGTTATACCAATAAACGGGTGATGCAAAAACCCAATGCTCATAATTTAATAGTGACTCAAATACCGTGTAAAAATCATCATCTTTGTGTTTTTTATCGTAACAATATGGCGCAATTTTATAATCATCTAAACAAATTACACGCACATCATTTTGCTCAACAAAGCTATTAACATGGGCTGTAGTATTGCCGTTTTTTCTTGCGCTTGAATAAATAATTACAGTACTGTACTTAAGTTTTTGTTGCATTTAGCTAACTCCTTTTTTAATGTAGGAAGAAGCTTAAAACCTCAAGCTATATTGAGGTCAACTAGAGTTTATGACCTAAAGGATTAAGTAATGAATACAGATCAAAAAAAGCTAATTGATGCAAATCTTACTGTTGGATATGTAGCAAAAAGAAGTGGCGTAAAAGTATCTACTTTACATTTTTACGAAACGAAAAATTTGATCAGGAGCTGGCGAAACAGCGGCAACCAACGTCGCTACAAACCTGACGTACTTCGCCGAATAGCTGTTATTAAAGCAGCTCAAGCAATGGGAATAACACTGGATGAAATTAAAAACACCCTTGCCACTTTGCCCGAAAATCGAACTCCTACAAAACAAGATTGGTCAGCGCTTTCAAAGCGATGGCAAGCACAGCTAGACGAACGCATTGCTTATATGCAACGTTTACGAGACAAAGTAAATAGTTGTATTGGTTGTGGCTGCCTATCGCTTAAAAGCTGCCCTATTTATAATAAAGATGATCATTTAGGGGATAAACAAAGCGGTGCAGTATTGTTAAATAGGAGTAATTTATAAGTAGAAACTTCTGGCGTTACTACTTATTAGCCGCTTTAAAGCACACCAATAAATAGTAACAACCTATAATATATGTTTAATCTAAACCATTAAGACCGTCTCTAGCAGCGCGGTATAATGCTTTTACAGTGTCATCAAATACGCTTCTGATAAAGCTGTATGTTAGCTCAACCGTTTTTACAATTACTTTACCTACAAACGCTAGCATATGCCCTAACAAGCCCCACGTTTGAGCTGCAAACGAAGCTGAAGCCTGTGCTATTTCGGTTACAGTTCGCGACAGCATATCGTAAAATGTTAAGCTTGTACCAACGGCAGCTTGCGCCGCTACTGCGCTGTAATAACCAGCATCTTTTAATAACGTAATAAGCGCCGCGTTAAGCTTATCGGTCCACAGAGAGCCAAACGATGCTTGATTTCGGTCTTCAAATTTTAATCTTACAGGTGTACTTAAAAAGTGATTAGCTTTAACCGTTAAATTGTTCCAGTCGTTGCTGTTAGCAGTATTCATGTAACCTGGGCTACCCTTCAGTTTATGAGCAGCACCTTTAATACCTTGACCATTGTCTAAACGAATTTCTTGTCCATTATAAGGCGCATGAGAGAAAGGCCATAAAGGAACTTTTGTTACCGGATCGGCGCCATGAGTACAGCGGTATATTTTATCTAATCTTGATGTTGTCGCTCTCGAGAAAGGTTCTAAGCCAACACGAGGACAACCAAATGTATAAAGTTTAACTTCTAAACCATAAGTAGCTTTTATCCAGTCAGCAGTCAATGCAGCAAGTGCACCACCTAAACTGTGTCCTACAACATGCACACAACCATTCACTTTATTTTTGAGATTATCAGCAACAAAATCCTTTAGAGCCTGCTTCATCGTATTAAATGTTTTATTAAACCCAGCATGTACCATACTGCCGTTTGCTCCACCGCTTAAACCAAAGTTTCCATCGGTTAAACCATCACGAAGAGAAGCAGTACCGCGTATTGTAATAACAGAGTCGCCCTCAAAATCACCTTTCCCATGCCCAACTAATGCAAAACCAGTACTTAAATTAAGTAGGTGTGAAAAAAAGCCGCCAGATACACCTTGTATCGCATCTTCGCTAACAGAAAAACTAAAGTTTTTACGTAAAGAGGAATGCAAAAGCCCATTTATGAATTTAGTGCTTTTCATATCTTTGGCGTCATAGGCTAGAGATGCTAATTGAACAGCTTGGGTAGGTGTTAAAGTACTCATAAATTTCCCTTTAAATGATCATAAAAATTAAAGTTTACATGACGTATAAATTGCGTAGGTATGGCTAGTATCTTCTTCAATGGGTATATCGAATGTTTGAGGCTCTTTAGAGATCTCACACACTAAATTTGCAAGTAGCCTTTTTAATGTGTTGCTTTGTTCATGTAGAGTTACTCTAACTGCCCACAATACAACCCCTTCCGGCGTACCATTTTCTAGGTATATGTGCTGGATCAATGATCCATTATCAAACATATTGGAAGGCTTTGAGGTTTTAATTATTTTTTCAGCAAAAGAAAAGTTTCCATTGCTGTCTGTAATTGTCTCGTCTAAGTATTCATCGCCATAGGTCAAAGATCTAATTACTTTAGTGTCTGCAACCGGCTGCCCTTCATTTAAAAGCTGCCCTTTAACAGGTGCTGATAAAACAAATTCCTGCTTATCAAAAAAGCCAAACATATTTGCAAAAGCCTGTGGTGTAGTAAAAATAACGGTAATAGACGCTATTACCAATAACAATTTTTTTAAACTTAATGATAACAAAGTAGCAATGCCTCCTAAGTCTATTTACTCGCAAATAACATAGGCTACTATTCAAAGTTAATATTTAAATAATAGTATTATAAAAATACATTTTTGAAGCATTTAAAAATAGGTTAAATTTCAGCCAGAAATTCATTCTTAATTAAATGTACCTAAATTGCAAATTATTTGTGATATGAGCACACTTTACTCACGAAAATCAAAGCATGCTTTTCAAGTAGTTATTTATTCCTTAGCTTTTTTTACATACGTATTAAGTTTCATTAAACCAGATTCAATCTCAAATTTTTGTACTTTGGGGCTTTTAAACTCAAAACTATTCGATATGTGCGTGTTTATCATCGTTGCCATGCTTTTAAATCCCTCAGGGGCATCAGCAACAAGCTCTGTAAGCATAGGCTCAATTAGTTTTTGATGTTCTTCTATCAATGTTAAGTCTTGATAAATTTCGTTAACGAGGTCAATTAAAGATTTTTGTTTTATTTCTTCCATTGTAATTTCTATTTAGCCTTTAGTTGCAAAGACCATTTATAGCTCCATCTAAGTAATTAATGCTCTATAGTAACTAATTGCACATAACTTTCAAGCCATTAAAAAGCAATAATAAATCAAGTTCACTCATTAATTACAAACAAAAGCTAAAAATCATCAATCTCAAAAAGTCGGTTCAGCTCAGGGCAAAAGCATGAAAATACATTTTTTCTATTTGATTGAATAGCTGCTTTTTAAAGCTGGGGCTTTTATATGCTTGTTAAAACTAGGAAGAGAAAACTAAATTAAACACCTAACTTAACTAAACAAAATTTAGATGAGTGTCACTGTTATTTTTACTGTTATTTTTATGCGAGCTTTAACGGCTATTTATTTACCTTTGTATCATCGTTTTCATCAAGATAGCATTTATGCTTTTCAGCCTCTTTTACATTATCTAACTCTTGATATATTGAATAAAGCCTCTTGTGTGCTTCATTTTTTTATTTTTATATTGGTTATTCGCTTTGCTTATGTACTCTTCATAAAGACTTATTGCTTTAGGATAATCAACTGGTACAAAATTACCTGAGTGATAAATCCAAGCTAACGAAGAAATTGCTGATAGTTCTCCATTATCAGCGCGCCTTGTTGCTTCTGCTACATACCTAGAACCATCGCCTGTATGTAAAGCAATAAATTGTAAAGCTTGCCAGTTACCCATTTTGTAAGATTTTTCACACCAACTCTCAATTTTATCTGGTGCATACATTAGGCTCTTTCGACACTGCATCCCAACAACATTTTTTGATAATGTAGTATCATTTATATCATGATCAGGAAAAAGAGGACTTGCATATGAATAAAAAAAACAGCTACATAAAAATAAAACGCTCAATACAAACTTTGTCATTTTATTGAACCATCTAAATTTAAAGTTTTTATAAATATCGAATTGATAAGTTTTAACAACAGCCATAAAAAGTAAGTTCCCTGCAAAAAGGTAGTATTTAAAAATGTGTTAACTTACAAGGGTTATCAACAGCGACTATTCTAATGCTAATTTTTGCTTTACTCTTTGGGTGATTAAAACTGCTTAATTAACGTATAAGGTGCATCGGCGGCTAGTCGAGTTACAATATAACTATAAGAAGAAGAATAACTCCCCCCTTCCACCGAATTTGACATACGTAAAATGATATCTTCAATACCATCTTGGTTATAATCGCCTTTCGCCATTATCGTTAACCTTTGAATACCGCCACTGTTGTCATAATACATCGCTTGGTCGTCAGTGACAGGTTCCACTTTTTTAATGTGGCTCATTTCTTCCCAGCTACTCGCTTTTGCTAAGCGACGCTCATCATCATTCGAAATAATTAAGGCGAGCTCAGGCGGCATTTGTTTCGGTAATGCTAAACCGTGCTTAAATGAGCTTAAAAAGCTTTCTTTTGAAGGCGTTAACTGCCCCATATCGTGCCAAGTCGAACACGTTTTTTTAAATGTCTTTAATATAGATTTAGTCTGATAGCTTGTACTTTTATAGTTTTCATTCGTCGCTTTAGACAATGTTTTACAGCTATTAACATCCATATCAGGCTTACCATCAAAAGTAAGTACTTCTGTAAAATACCATTGTTTATCCAATAGCATATTAACCTGATCTAAACTGTCAGAGGTTACTGGGTCTATAAACAATCCTCTGGTATTGCTCTTTAGATTATATGTGGGTGCTATTTCATTGCCTGCAATATTCGCACATGCAGTGCTCGATATAACAGTTAAAGCGAGTAATAGTGTATTTTTAATCATTTTGCGCTCAAAAGTAAGTTGCGGACATAAGTATTACGCTCAGCCGATACGTCTTTTCTATTTGATTCAAGAGCTGCCTTTTTAAAATCGTGAGCTTTCATGTGCCTGTTAAAATTAGGAAAGGTGTCTTTAAGTTTAGGCATCCCTAAATTAAATATTGCTGGCATCAAAGCGTCTTCTCTTTAGCGCTATGTTATTTAAGTACATCTTGTTATCAGCAAATCAACACCCACCATTAAAAGTGGGTGTTAATGTTGTTTTTCTTAAACAATTAAAACTGCTTAATTAACGTATAAGGTGCATCGGCAGCCAGTCGTGTAACCACATAACCATGAGTAGATGTGTAACTTCCACCTTCTACACCATTGGTCATATCCAGGACCATATCTTCAATGCCGTCGTTGTTATAATCGCCTTTTGCCATAACTGTTAAACTTTGAATACCGCCGGCGTTATCATAATAAATAGCTTGGTCTTTATTTAATGGCTCTACCTTTTTAAAATGACTCATTTCTTCCCAGTTATTTGCTTTTGCTAAATTACGCTCATCATCTTTTGAAATAATTAAAGACAGCTCTGGAGGCATTTTCTTTGGTAAATTCAAGTTATGTTCAAAGCCTCTTAAATACGAAACATCTGAAGAAGTTAGTTTACTCATAATTCGCCATGTCTCACACGTGAGTTTTCTTGCATTTACAACTTTTTGTTCAGAGTATCTAAAAGCTTGATATCCATTTTTAATTTTTTTTGTTAATGCTTCACATGTTTCAACTTCCTCATACTTGCCCTCAGATGATTCTAACCTAAATTCATAAGACCACCTTTTTGTTTCTAAGCTTGGAAAATCTTTAGCTTGAGTTAGGCTAATTTGCTTATCAAAAAAAGCATATGTGCTGTTTTCGTTTGAAAATGAAGACTTAATAACCAACGACGTTGCGCCACAATTAAAACTAAAAATGGCTAAAATACATACATATAAATAATTCATCTTATGCCCTTTAAATTTCCATATTACTATTTTTACTCATTAACATTAAATTTCAAGCTTTCAAGTGCTGTATTTTCAAATCACGTGCTTTAATAATAGTTAAGCCTTAAAAGATAACTTATTAAACTTAGCACCTTAAAGCTAGTGTTAAGTAATACATAGTTGATATGCTAATTATGCCGTCAATTTTAAATTAGCGCTGTGTCTACTGTGTTAGCTAATTACACCAACTTTCAGTAGAGTCCATATTGTTTAAATTGTTTTTTATTAACCACGCTTTTAATACGGGAGTAGCTGCAAATTGGGAGCCAGTGCCGGGCCAATAATATGTACCGTCACTGTCAACACACAAAGCAATGAATACTGGAGTCGAATTAAAAATTGCATCTTCACCATGTTCCACAAACATTTCATAACGTACTTGCTCAAGCTCTCTGCCTTTATAGGTAGCTAATACCTTTGCAGAGTAAACATGTTTATCTGATTCATTGTCTTCGTTGAAAATTTCAACTTTCAAAATTTTTACTTTCGCAACATACTGAGTATTTTTAATTGCGCTTTTAAAACCATTTAATTCTAAATCAGTCTTTGTTTCAGCCAAGCTTTGACTAGAAGAAGCCATTAATATGATAAATAGTAATATTATTTTTTTCATTAAGCCTCACTTCCAACAATCGATGATTTTTGAGTGTAAATTGGTAAACTCTCAGTTGACGCATCAAAATCAGAAGGAACAACAAAGCTGTCCCATACTTCTTTTTTATACTTTGCAACATTAACGCTATTACTTTGATTTCCACCTAGCATATATAAGTAGTTGCCATCAGCACTTTGACCTACAACAAAAGCAACATGACCACCACCTTTTCTTGACTTAATACCAATAGCACCATAAACAGGAGCACTGATCGATTTACCAAAACTAGCCCACTCTTTTGCTCTAAAAGCATTTTTAACAGGATCCATGTTGTTTTTTTTCATTACCCAAGCAACAAAAGAGCCACACCAAGCATTTTGACCACCACTATCATCATTACCCCAAAATTTAGATGCTTTAAAGTACTCTAAAATTTGCGGATTTGCCTTTACACCTGGAACTTCGGCTTCGCCCACTTCACCAGCAGCTGTTTTCATCCAAGATGCTTTTGTGGCTGGTATTTTTAAAGCTACACTCACATTACTTATAGCGGACAAATTTATAAGCTTTTCGTTAATTTTTCTATGGGTGCGTCCATTTGGATCTATTTTTCCATCAGGGCGTACCATATTTACCACTTTGCTTTGAAATAATTTAATGGCAGCTACGGTTTTAGAGTTTTCAGGGCGTGAGCCTAAACGACCGTCTACGGTAAGTTTTCTAGTGGGTGCTATAAGGGAAAGAAGTGAGTTTAAAGCGGTTTGTACTGCTTTTACATCGTCTGGTTTATTTGCGCCGCCAATCCCTACTGATTGAATTAATTTCATTGCTGGCATCGAAGAGTCCTTTTCTTCAGTGTTATGTTGCTTAAGTACAACGTGTTAGTAGTAAATTAACACCCACTAGTTAAAGTGCGTGTATTTGTTATTTCTTTTGATTTAAAGTGGGTGCCTTTGTTATTTCTCATGTTTAAATTATTAATCTTCAATTATGTCCATTATTTTATCGTAATCGACATCAGCGAGCTCGGGATCAGGGGTACCAGTTACAAGAAAGGATAAGTAATCTGTAAAGCTCTCAAACTTAGACTCTTCTTGTCCGTAAGTTTCCGTTAAAAATAGCCCAACTTCACCAGCTCGCTCTGACTCCTCTGAAAATAAAAAATAATAGCCACCACCATCATAAGAGTTGATAACCAGCCCATGCTCGGGTACTGATTGATATTCATCTTCATTATCATATTGTTGATGATAATATTCAGTTGCTCTTATCACATCATCATCTTTAAAGTCCTCTTCGTCTTCATCGCCTTCATACTCATCTTCCAAAGGAACAAGCCCTTTTACAGTATCCCCAAACCATAAACAAAAACCGTATTGCTCTAAAAAAGTTTTATAGGATTCAGGTAAAGTTATTTTAAATTTCTCTTCTAGACCTTTAATCTGCACCTGTGGCGCACCACCTCTTCTGCATCTAAAGTTTTCAAGTTTTTCAGCGAGAGACATTATGTTAGTTATTTCGTTACTCATTTTATTCCTCTAAGATTTAATTTTGTATTTAAATATAAAACGATTAAATTATTTCTGAACCTAAACGTGGACCGAAACCTTTATCGTCATACGGTTCTTTACCTTCTTCGTACCAATGAAGATTTTTATTTTCACTTTTATGGAAGCCTATCGTCAATAATTCTAAATTATCCAACTCATTAGGGTTTTCATTTGGTTCGCACCTGAATATTGGCTTTTTATGATGTACATCGTAGCCTGGTGGAACCTTACCAGTTTCTTTCATACGTTTTAATTCTTTTTGAGTAAAGTGCTTATGCGCTTCATGATTATCATCATTCAGTGCTTCTGCCGCATACTTTTTGATATATTTAGACCTATTAGCTGGAAATTCTTTTCTTGCCTCAGCCACTTCTCCAACTGTACGCTTGTGATATTTAGTTGGTTTTGAATCAGGGTTAATCTTGACCTTTTCACCGTTAACTTTATGTTGATTTGCAAATTCATCAATACTTATAGTTATAGGAGTCACTTTTCCTGACTTATTATCACAATTAAACCAGACAGCCACTCTAATTGAACAAATAAAACTGTGCTATAAAATTTAATTTTTAGGTTAAGAATATATCTTTTATCGTCGGGTTATTTTCATTTCATCCATTAAATAAGTCACTAGCACTCTTAATCTAAATTGCACGCATGAAAATGACTGCATGGTGCAGTTGTAATTTATTACCGAAAGTTTTACTGAGTAGTTTAAGTTTATGCAAGTAGCTTTTCGCAGTTACTGATGTTCGCTCGCCGTTTTCTGTTTAAATTTTC